>NZ_JBZUBM010000001.1:3270000-3353791 GCF_058536345.1 Stutzerimonas sp. C6.4V | reverse complement strand
CAAAATCCACGACCTGATAAACTCCGCCGCCATTATGATCCGACTTCAGAACCTTACTCTACAGCGCGGCCCGCAGCGTTTGCTCGACGGTGCCGAGTTGACCCTTCATCCTGGCCAGAAGGTCGGGCTTGTCGGTGCCAATGGCGCCGGTAAATCCAGCCTGTTCGCCTTGTTGCGTGGTGAATTCGCCGCCGACGGAGGCGACTGCCAACTGCCGCCGGACTGGCGTATCGCACACATGCGGCAGGAGGTCGATACGCTCGATCGACTGGCTGTGGATTACGTCCTCGATGGCGACACCGAGCTTCGTCGTGTCCAGGCTGCGCTGGCGACCGCCGAATCGGCCCATGACGGCAGCGCCCTGGCCCGCCTGCATACGGAGCTGGACAATGCCGACGGCTATAGCGCCGATGCTCGGGCGCGTAAGCTGTTGGCTGGCCTGGGTTTCGCCAATGAACAGATGGATCGTCCGGTCAGCAGCTTTTCCGGTGGCTGGCGGATGCGACTCAACCTCGCCCAGGCGCTGATGTGTCCTTCCGATCTGCTTCTGCTCGACGAGCCGACCAACCACCTCGATCTTGATGCGATTCTGTGGCTGGAGTCCTGGCTGAAAAGCTATCCGGGCACGCTGATGCTGATTTCTCATGATCGTGACTTTCTCGACGAAGTCGTCGGCAACGTCGTGCATGTCGAACAGCGCAAGCTGACCTTGTACCGCGGCGGCTATTCGGCGTTCGAGCGCGCTAGGGCCGAGCGTCTCGCGCAACAGCAGCAGGCGTTTGAAAAGCAGCAGGCGCAGCGCGAGCACATGGAGGATTTCATCCGTCGCTTCAAAGCCAAGGCGAGCAAGGCGCGCCAGGCTCAAAGTCGGATCAAGGCGCTGGAACGACTCGAGGAGCTGGCGCCAGCGCATATCGATTCGCCGTTCGATTTCGCCTTTCGCGAGGCCGACAGGGTTTCCAGCCCGTTGTTGGACCTGGCAGAAGGGCGTCTCGGATATGGCGACAAGGTTGTGCTGGACAAGGTCAAGTTGCAGTTGGTGCCTGGTGCTCGAATCGGCCTGCTCGGGCCCAACGGTGCGGGCAAGTCCACCTTGATCAAGACCCTGGCCGATGAGTTGCAGCCCTTGGGTGGCCGTTTGCAGCGTGGCGAGAACCTGGTCATCGGCTATTTCGCCCAGCACCAGCTCGACGCCCTGGATGCCAATGCCAGCCCGCTGTTGCACCTGCAGCGCATTGCACCGGGCGAGCGGGAGCAAGTGCTGCGTGATTTTCTCGGTGGCTTCGATTTTCGCGGCAATCGCTGCGATGAGCCGGTGCTCAATTTCTCCGGCGGCGAAAAGGCACGTCTGGCCCTGGCGTTGATTGCCTGGGGCAAGCCCAACCTGCTGTTGCTGGACGAGCCCACCAACCATCTGGATCTTGAGATGCGCCTGGCGCTCACGCTTGCATTGCAGGACTTCGACGGTGCGGTGCTGGTGGTGTCTCACGACCGTCATCTGCTCAAGAGCACCACCGATGAGTTTCTGCTGGTCGCCGACGGCCGCGTCGCTGGCTTTGACGGCGATCTTGACGACTATGCGAGATGGCTGACGGATTACCGCGTTCGGCAGCAGCCCGTGAACTCTTCGGAATCCGTTGGCGACAAGACGGACAAGCGTGCGCTGCGGCAGGCGGCGGCCGCGCTGCGTCAGCAGCTGGCGCCGCTCAAAAGGCAGGCTGACAAGCTGGAAAAGGACCTGTCTGGCGTGCAGGAAAAACTCGCCGAGATCGAGACACGTCTTTCAGACACTGCGCTTTACGAGGCGGCGCGAAAAGATGAATTGCGGGATGTGCTCGCCAGGCAGGCCGAGCTGAAAGGGCGTGAAGCCGCGCTGGAAGAATCCTGGCTCGAGGCGCTTGAGGCTCTGGAGTCACTGCAGGGCCAGCTGGAGGCCAGCGCATGAGCGAACGCCTGCTGCGCCTTTCGCATCAGTGGCAGGACCAATTGTTGGTCGCGTTTCAGGTGCTGTTGATCCTGACCGCAGCCTTCGTACTGCAGCGGCTGGTAGTTCGTGGGCTGTCACGGCTGGGCAACCGTTACCCATTGCCGGCCGAACTGCTGTTACCGCTGCGCGGAGGCATTCGCTGGCTCATCATCGGCGGCGCGCTGATCATGGTCCTGGAGCGTTTCGGCGTATCCGCCACCGTGCTCTGGACCGCGTTCTCGGGGTTCGTGGCAGTCGCAGCAGTGGCTTTTTTTGCCATGTGGAGCGTGCTGTCAAACTTGCTGTGTGCGGCGCTGATCATGGCCGTAGGACCTTTTCGCCTGGGCGACGTGGTAGAGCTTGTGGAAAGCTTCGACAAGCCGATCGTCAAAGGGCGCGTCACAGATATCAATCTGCTGTACACCACGCTTGAGGAAAGCAGCGAGGGTGGAACTGCCGCCATCGTCCAGGTACCCAACAGTCTGTTCTTTCAAAAGGCACTGCGCCGCTGGCGCGGGACCGAAATTCGACCTCTCGACCACACCTCCCACGAGTAAAGCAATATGGAATGGCTTAGCAACCCGGAAATCTGGGTCGCGTTTCTGACCCTGACCGCCCTGGAAATTGTCCTCGGCATCGACAACATCATCTTCATTTCCATCCTGGTGGGGCGCTTGCCCAAGGAGCAGCAGCCCAAGGCGCGTTTCTTCGGCCTGGCCCTGGCAATGGGGACGCGAATCCTGTTGCTGTTGTCGATCGCCTGGGTCATGCGTCTGACCAACGATCTGTTCACGGTCTTCGAGCATGGCGTTTCCGGGCGCGACCTGATCCTGTTCTTTGGCGGTCTGTTCCTGCTGTTCAAGAGCACCATGGAAATCTGGCACAGCGTCGAAGGTGAAGAGGAGCAGGGCAGCGCCGCCGGTGGAGCAGCCAAAGCCAGCTTTGTAGGCATCATCCTGCAGATCGCGGTCATCGACATCGTATTCTCCCTGGATTCGGTAATAACCGCGGTGGGCCTGGTAGATAACGTGCAGGTGATGATTGCCGCGATCGTCATCGCGGTCGGCGTGATGATGCTGGCGGCCGGTACCATCAGCGACTTTATCGAAAAGCACCCGACACTGAAGATCCTCGCGTTGTCCTTCCTGATCGTGGTCGGCACCTTGCTGGTCGCTGAGGCGTTCGGCGCCCATGTCCCGAAAGGCTACGTCTACTTCGCCATGGTCTTTTCCCTTGGCGTGGAGGCGATCAACATTCGCATGCGCAAGGCGATGAACCGCAAGCTCAAGGAACCGGTCAAGCTTGGCAAAGACATTCCTGACTGAGACACGCCCGCCGCTGCGTCCGGGCGCAGCGGCAACTGAGGAACACCCATGACGTTGGATACCTGGCTGGCCTTTTTCCTTGCCTGTTGGATCATCAGCCTCTCGCCTGGTGCGGGGGCCATCGCGTCGATGTCCTGTGGTCTGCAGTACGGTTTCTGGCGAGGTTACTGGAACGCCATCGGCCTTCAGATCGCTTTGGCGCTGCAGATCGCCGTCGTGGCGGCAGGTGTCGGTGCGGTACTGGCGACCTCCGCGCTGGCGTTCAGCCTGATCAAATGGTTCGGTGTCGCCTACCTGCTGTGGCTCGCGCTGAAGCAATGGCGGGCATTGCCCGAAGAGCTCGATGACAGCTCCGCGCCGCGGCCGATTGGCCGGCCATTGGCGCTGGTGTTCCGTGGGTTCCTGGTCAATGCCAGCAACCCCAAGGCCATAGTGTTCATTCTCGCCGTGCTGCCGCAGTTTCTCGATCCGCAGCGGGACCTGTTGGTCCAGTACATGCATATGGGCGCCACCATGGTGGTGGTGGATCTGATCGTCATGGCTGGCTACACCGGCCTTGCCGCGAAGGTGTTGCGCCTGCTGCGCACCCCGCGCCAGCAGCGCCTGGTCAACCGCAGCTTCGCTGCGATGTTTGCCGGTGCAGCAGCCCTGCTCGCTACTGTGCGGCGGGCCGTGGCATGAGCGGCGTCGGGCCATTGCGGGTGTGGGTTGATGCCGATGCCTGTCCAAAGGCGGCCAAGGAACAGTTGATCAAGTTCGCCCTCAAGCGAAAGTTCGAGGTGGTCCTGGTGGCGGGGCAGAGTCAGGTCAAGCCGGCCTTTGCCTGCGTTCAGCTGGTTGTCGTCCCGAGCGGGCCGGACGCTGCCGACGACTATCTGGTCGAGCATGCCCGGCCGGGTGAGCTGGTGATCTGCAGCGACGTTCCGCTGGCTGATCGACTGGTCAAGAAGGGTGTCGCAGCACTCGATCCGCGCGGCCGCGAGTTCGACGAGCGCAACATGGGGGATCGTCTGGCAGTGCGCAATCTGTTCACGGATCTGCGCGAACTGGGCCAGGCGGGCGGCGGTCAGGCGGCTTACGGCGACAGGGATCGTCAGGCATTCGCCAATGCCCTGGACCGTCTCCTGACGCAACTTTCCCGAGCCCGGGCACGCTAGGCGAGCCCATCCGGGGTCGCTTCGTCATGTCCGTCCCTTGTGCGGTTATCCGCACAGATAGGTGCCGGTGCCTACTGCAATCAACACATCCTCTTCGTTGTGCAGTTCGGAACGCACCACGGCCACCTTGTTGCCGGACCGCAGCAGCGTGGCACTGGCGTTGAAGCACTTGCCGCGCCCGGGACGCAGGTAGTCGATGCGCATGTCGATAGTGCCGAGGCGTGCAAGGCGCAGGGCGCGCTCCTCGGTCGTCAGATGCCGATGCTTTTCAAAGGCACCGATCATGGCCATGGCGCCACCTGCAACGTCAAGCAGGGAAGCGATCACGCCACCATGCAGGATGCCGTGGAAGAAGTTTCCGACCAGCTCCTGTTTCATGGGCAGGCGCATCACCACGCGCTGGTGGGAGACTTCACCCAGCTCAATGCCAAGGTACTCGTTGAAGGGTATGCGCTCGAACAGCTGACGCACGGCTTGTTGCTGCTCTTCGATGGTGTCGATGGGTGGCGGTGTCATGATCGCGGCTTCCTGGCGGATCGGATCAAGCTGCAGGAGTATGGCCGGATTGACCAGAGGTGCGGCGGGAGTGCCGGTACGATTGGCCTTATAGCCGCCGTCCGCACGAATAAACCCGGGGATGCCCCCGGGCTATATCGCTGGGTTACTCGCTTGTCAGGTCCAGCACGCGGTCGACGAGCTTGTTGATGCCCGAGGCCGCTTCGCTGATTGATTGGGCCAGCATGTACGCCGGCGTCGTCACCAGCTTGTGCTGCGGGTCTTCCACGATCTCGGTGACTTCGCACGCCTGATGCTCGATTCCCATCTCGCGCGATGCCACGGCAGCGGGGTCGTCGTCATTGCCCAATGTGCAGACGACGCCGGGACCGAAGATCTGTGCGGCCATCGTCGGGGCGATGCACATCATGCCGACTGGCTTGCCGGCTTTGGCGAATGCCTGCGCCAGCTGCAGAACCTCTGGCAGAATCGTGCTGCCGGCGCCCTGGGTGGCGAAGTCGGACAGGTTTTTCGCAGCACCGAAGCCGCCAGGCATGATCAACGCGTCGAAATCCTCGACGTCGGCCTCATGCAGATCCTTGATATTGCCGCGCGCCAGCCGGGCGGACTCGACCAGAACGTTGCGGCTTTCGGGCATTTCCGCGCCGGTAAGGTGATTGATCACATGCATCTGCTCGATGTCCGGTGCGAAACACTGGACCGTGGCGCCGCGCTGGTCCAGTCGCAGCAGGGTAATCACGCTTTCGTAGATCTCCGAGCCGTCGTACACACCGCAGCCGGAAAGAATCACGGCGACTTTTCTATTCATAGGGTTCTCCTGGTCGGATTTTCAAGCCCGATGGGCTTGGCTGATGGGCTCGATGTTAAACCCTGGCTTGGGTGCTGGTAAGTCCGCCTCTACCTGATGGGATGCATGGACGCGCCCGGCGATCGCTTCGTGCAGGTGCGGGCCGGTGCGCTCCTGGCTGCGGCTGGTTGCCTAAAGCACTGGCAGTGGGCGTCCTGGGTGACGACAATGACCACAACAGCCTGTCGATCTGGGATGACCCTGTCATCAATTGGTCATAAAGACAGCTTATAAACGTCATATTCGCCCGCCATGCGGGCCAGGAGTTCGCTGTGAGTTTCGTGCCTGCCAACCGGTTGTTCCCTGCCACTCGCCTGCGCCGTAATCGCCGTGATGACTTTTCCCGCCGACTGGTGCGCGAAAACCTGCTGAGCGTGGATGACCTGATCTTGCCGGTCTTTGTTCTTGACGGCGAAAACCGTCGGGAGCAGGTGCCGTCAATGCCCGGTGTGGAGCGTCTCTCCATCGATCTGCTGTTGGAGGAAGCGGAAGAACTCGTGGCGCTTGGCATTCCGGCGCTTGCCCTGTTTCCGGTGACTCCCCTGGAAAAGAAGTCCCTCGATGCGGCTGAAGCCTGGAACCCTGACGGCATTGCGCAGCGTGCCACGCGGGCGCTGCGTGAGCGGTTCCCTGAACTAGGCATCATTACCGATGTTGCGCTTGATCCCTTCACCACTCATGGGCAGGACGGCATTCTCGACGAGCAGGGCTACGTGCAGAACGATGTCACCGTCGATGCGCTGGTCCGCCAGGCCCTGTCCCATGCAGAGGCAGGCGCTCAGGTGGTTGCGCCTTCGGACATGATGGACGGTCGTATCCAGGCGATTCGCGAGGCGCTGGAAGTGGCCGACCATCACAATGTCCGGATCATGGCCTATTCAGCCAAATACGCCAGTGCCTATTACGGCCCGTTCCGCGATGCGGTGGGTTCAGCGGCCAACCTGGGCAAGGGCAGCAAGAACACCTACCAGATGGACCCGGCCAATGGGGATGAGGCACTACATGAAGTAGGTGCTGATCTCGCCGAAGGCGCCGACATGGTCATGGTCAAGCCGGGTATGCCTTATCTGGACATCCTGTGGCGGGTCAAGGATGCCTTTCGCGTGCCGACGTTCGTCTACCAGGTCAGCGGTGAATATGCGATGCACATGGCGGCGATACAGAACGGTTGGCTCACCGACGCCGTTGTGCTCGAGTCACTGACCGCCTTCAAACGTGCAGGCGCCGATGGCATCCTCACCTACTTCGCCAAGCAGGCGGCACAACAATTAAAGCAGGGGCGATAAGCCCTCCCGAGGCAGATCGATGACGAATCAGGGACTCAGCGAAAACGAAGTGCAGCTCGCTGCGATCGAGGCGCAGCCTCTCGAGGAGCTGGCTCCGCCAGCGCCCGAGCCGGAGAAGATGGAGGAGGCGCCAGCGCCAGTAGCGCCACCGCCAAACCTGGACGACAACAGCCTCTATATACACCGCGAGCTGTCGCAGCTGCAGTTCAATATCCGCGTGCTGGAGCAGGCGCTGGACGAGTCCTACCCGCTGCTGGAGCGGCTCAAGTTCCTGCTGATCTTTTCCAGCAACCTCGATGAGTTCTTCGAGATCCGCGTTGCCGGGCTGAAGAAGCAGGTAACCTTCGCTCGTGAGCAGGCCGGCGCCGATGGGCTGCAGCCCCACCAGGCGCTGGCGAGAATCTCTGAGATTGTTCATGACCAGGTCAACCGGCAGTATTCGATCCTTAACGAGGTTCTGCTGCCCGAGCTGGCCAAGCATCAGGTGCGCTTCATCCGCCGCCGGCACTGGACGGCAAAGATCAAGGCCTGGGTGCGTCGTTACTTCCGTGACGAGATCGCGCCTATCATCACGCCCATCGGTCTCGATCCCACCCATCCGTTCCCCTTGCTGGTCAACAAGAGCCTAAACTTCATCGTCGAACTGGAAGGCATCGATGCCTTCGGGCGGGATTCCGGGCTGGCGATCATCCCCGCCCCGCGCTTGCTGCCACGAGTGATCCGCGTGCCTGAAGACGTGGGGGGAGCGGGAGCCAACCATGTCTTCCTGTCATCGATGATTCACGCCCACGCCGACGACCTGTTCCATGGGATGAAGGTCAAGGGCTGCTACCAGTTCCGTCTGACGCGTAACGCGGACCTGTCGGTCGACACCGAAGATGTCGAGGACCTGGCGCGCGCGTTGCGCGGCGAACTGATCTCGCGGCGCTACGGCGATGCGGTGCGGTTGGAGGTGGTGGATACCTGCCCGAAGCATCTGGCCGACTTCCTGCTCAAGCAGTTCAGCCTGAGCGAGAGCGAGCTATATCGTGTCAACGGGCCGGTGAACCTGACCCGCCTGTTCAGCATCACAGGGCTCGATAGTCATCCGGAACTGCAGTACCTGCCGTTCACGCCGGCCATTCCCAAACTGCTGCAGAACAGCGAGAACATCTTCAACGTGGTCGGCAAGCAGGACATCCTGCTGTTGCATCCGTACGAGTCGTTTACGCCGGTGATCGATCTGCTGCGTGAAGCGGCGAAAGATCCCTGCGTGCTCGCCGTCAAGCAGACGCTGTACCGCTCCGGCGCCAATTCCGAGATCGTCGATGCGTTGGTCGAGGCCGCGCGTAACGGCAAGGAGGTCACCGCGGTTATCGAACTGCGTGCCCGCTTCGATGAGGAATCCAACCTGCAACTGGCCAGCCGCCTGCAACAGGCCGGGGCGGTAGTGATCTATGGTGTGGTGGGCTACAAGACCCACGCCAAGATGATGCTGATCCTGCGTCGTGAGAATGGCGAACTGCGGCGCTACGCGCACCTGGGGACCGGCAACTATCATGCGGGAAATGCGAGGCTGTACACCGACTACAGCTTGCTGACCTCCGACGACGCGCTTTGTGAAGACGTTTCCAAGCTGTTCAGCCAGTTGATCGGCATGGGCAAGACCATGCGCATGAAGAAGCTCCTGCACGCGCCGTTCACCCTGAAAAAGGCGTTGCTGGACATGATCGCCCAGGAGACTCAACACGCCAGCGAAGGCAAGCCGGCGCACATCATCCTCAAAGTCAACTCGCTGACCGACGCCAAGATGATTCGAGCGTTGTACAAGGCCAGTCAGACCGGCGTGCGCATCGATCTCATCGTCCGTGGTATGTGCTGTCTGCGTCCGGGCATCGCCGGGGTTTCGCACAATATCCAGGTGCGCTCGATCATCGGGCGCTTTCTTGAGCACAGCCGCGTGTTTTATTTCTTCAACGGGGGCGACGAAAGGCTTTACCTGTCCAGCGCCGACTGGATGGAGCGTAATCTGGACCGGCGGGTCGAGACCTGCTTCCCTGTCGAAGGCAAGAAGCTCGTGACTCGCGTCAAGAAAGAGCTCGAAGGCTATCTGACTGACAACACCCAGAGCTGGACCCTGCAGCCGGACGGCAGTTACCTGCGCAACAGTCCGAGTGGCAATCAGAATGCACGCAACGTGCAGAACTTCCTGCTTGAGCGGCTCGGTAGCCCTACCGCGCGGTAAGGTTCAGGCGTGGCGGCGGGCAACAGCCTCGCCGCCCTTGGCCCGGTTTATCGTACCGTCAGCGTGAAATCGATCCGCTTGAGCCAGTCCGCTTCCAGGGCGAAGTCAGCCTGCGTCAGCGGATTGTTGGCCAGCCAGCCCTCCGGGAAGACCACGTCCAGGCTGTTGTCACCGGCCTGGAGCTCGAATGCCGGCGCCTGCTGCGGTCCACGTATGTGATGGAACAGAATCGCAAAGCGCAGCAGCACGCACAGACGAGTCAGCTTGACGCCGTCTTCGCTCATCTCTTCGAATTTCTGCTTGGGAATGTTGCGCCGGTGGCCGCGGACCAACAGCGCCAGCATCTGCTGATCCTGGCGTGAGAAACCCGGCAGGTCGGAATGCTCGATCAGGTAGGCGCCGTGCTTGTGGTAGTGGTAATGGGCGATGTCCAGACCGACTTCATGAATGCGCGCCGCCCAGCCGAGCAGTTCCCGCAGCCATCCCTCATCCAGAGCCCAGTCCGCCGCTACCTGATCAAAGGCCTCCATGGCCTTGCTTTCGACCCGTGCCGCCTGCTCGGTGTCGACGTGATAGCGCTCCATGAGAAAGCTCAGGGTGCGGTCGCGTATGTCTTCCTGATGATGCCGGCCGACAAGATCATAGAGCACACCCTCGCGCAGGGCGCCTTCGGAGTGGGCCATGCTGGCGAGCTCAAGAGCGTCGAAAATCGCTTCAAGAATGGCCAGCCCGGCGGGGAAGATGCTCTTGCGGTCAGGCTTGATCCCGTCCATGTCCAGCTTTTCAACATCGCCGAGCTTGAACAGCTTGCGTTTGAGCACGCCGATGCCTTCGGCGGTGACTTCGCCATTGCTCAACCCTGCGCCCTTGATGGCCAGGCCCACGGCGCGGATAGTGCCGGAGGCGCCTACCGCATCCTGCCAGCCGAGCCGACGCAGGCCGTGCTCGATGCTCATCAGCTCCAGTCGGGCGGCGGTATAGGCTTGGGCATAGCGTGCAGCGGTGATTTTGCCGTCGCGGAAGAATCGCTGGGTAAAACTGACGCAGCCCATCTGCAAGCTTTCACGCAACAGTGAATCGAAGCCCTCGCCGATGATGAATTCGCTGCTGCCACCGCCAATGTCCACCACAAGACGCTTGCCTGCTGAGGCAGGAAAGGTGTGCGAGACACCCAGATAGATCAGCCGTGCTTCCTCGCGACCAGAGATAACCTCAACCTGGTGGTTGATGATCGTTTCCGCCTGGCGGATGAACAGGGCACGATTGCGCGCCTCACGCAGGGCATTGGTGCCCACGACACGCACCGCACCCTGGGGCAGATGGTTCACCAGCTGGGCAAAGCGGCGAAGGCAGTCGAGGCCGCGCTGCATGGCGACCTGATCGAGCTGTCTGTTTTCATCGATGCCGGCCGCGAGCTGGACCTTTTCGCCAAGCCGCTCCAGGATGCGCATCTCGCCGTTGCTGGTGCGGGCCAGCACCATGTGGAAGCTGTTCGATCCCAGATCGAGCGCGGCAATCATCGGAAATGGTTCGGCGGGTAGTGGGCGCATGGGGCAATCTCTGTGCAAAACCACGACATCCTGACATGATCGCCGTCTTCCGCCAACGCGCAGGCGCCAGGCAGTGCCATCTTGTCGCGATCCCTGGGTACACCTGCGCGTTTCTCCTGGCCAAATCCCGAGCGACAGGCTGCGGCTTTCGGTCTGCCCCAAGCCGGGCTATGATGGCGTCACTTCTGATTTTGACCCTGGAGAACATCCATGAGCGAATACATCAACAATGTCAGCGACAGCAGCTTCGAGCAGGACGTGCTCCAGGCAGACGGCCCTGTGCTGGTCGATTACTGGGCCGAGTGGTGTGGTCCATGCAAGATGATCGCTCCGGTGCTCGATGAGATTGCCAAGGATTACGAAGGCAGGCTCAAGGTCTGCAAGCTGAACATAGATGAAAATCAGGAAACCCCGCCAAAGTACGGCGTGCGTGGTATCCCTACCTTGATGCTGTTCAAGAACGGTAATGTCGAGGCGACCAAGGTGGGTGCCTTGTCCAAGTCTCAGCTGGCCGCGTTCCTCGACAGCAATATCTGATGCAGCTGCCGTGACTCCAAAGCCCTCGCAAAACGCGGGGGCTTTTTTATGCATGCAGGCTGGACGCTTCGCCTGTGTGGTGCTAAATTCGGCCCTGCGACGCTTCTCCGTCGCCCTCTGCATGCCGTCGCCGACGCACTTCAGCCTAAAAAAGCACAACGAACCTGTTCGTCTCTTGCTGCGCGGCTTCTCAAGCTAATCGCTTTCTTCATCCCTTCTGATCTCTCTCTATGAATCTGACCGAACTTAAGCAAAAGCCCATCACCGAACTGCTGGAAATGGCCGAACAGATGGGCATCGACAACATGGCCCGTTCGCGCAAGCAGGACGTGATTTTCTCCCTGCTGAAAAAGCACGCCAAGAGCGGTGAGGAAATCTCCGGTGATGGCGTGCTGGAGATCCTCCAGGATGGCTTCGGCTTCCTGCGCTCCGCGGATTCGTCCTATCTCGCCGGGCCTGACGACATCTATGTCTCGCCGAGCCAGATTCGCCGCTTCAACCTGCGAACCGGCGACACCATTGTCGGCAAGATCCGGCCGCCCAAAGAGGGTGAGCGTTATTTCGCCTTGCTCAAGGTCGACACGATCAACTTCGATCGTCCGGAAAATGCGAAGAACAAGATCCTCTTCGAAAACCTGACGCCGCTTTTCGCCAACAAGCGACTGACGATGGAAGCCGGAAATGGCTCGACCGAAGACCTGACTGGTCGGGTGATCGATCTCTGCGCCCCGATCGGCAAGGGTCAGCGTGGCCTGATCGTCGCACCGCCGAAAGCGGGCAAGACGATCATGCTGCAGAACATCGCGAGCAACATCACGCGCAACAATCCCGAGTGCCACCTGATCGTTCTGCTGATCGACGAGCGCCCGGAAGAAGTGACCGAAATGCAGCGCACCGTGCGTGGTGAAGTGGTCGCCTCTACCTTCGATGAGCCGCCGACCCGCCACGTGCAGGTTGCCGAGATGGTGATCGAGAAGGCCAAGCGCCTGGTCGAGCACAAGAAGGACGTCGTCATTCTGCTCGACTCCATTACCCGTCTGGCACGTGCCTACAACACCGTAATACCGAGTTCCGGCAAGGTACTGACCGGCGGTGTGGATGCTCATGCCCTGGAAAAGCCCAAGCGTTTCTTCGGCGCGGCGCGCAACATCGAAGAGGGCGGCAGCCTGACCATTCTCGCCACTGCGCTGGTTGAAACCGGCTCGAAGATGGACGAAGTGATCTACGAGGAATTCAAGGGCACGGGTAACCTTGAGCTACAGCTTGATCGGCGCATCGCCGAAAAGCGTGTCTTTCCGGCCATCAACATCAACCGCTCCGGCACCCGCCGCGAAGAGTTGCTGACCAGCGAAGAAGAGCTTCAGCGCATCTGGATTCTGCGCAAGCTGCTGCACCCGATGGATGAAAGCGCTGCCATCGAGTTCCTGCTAGACAAGCTCAAGGACACCAAGACCAACGAAGAATTCTTCATGTCAATGAAGCGTAAGTGATCGACAGGCGGCTAGCCGCCTGGGGCTGAAGGCTGGAAAGGCTGGACGAAGAGTTTTTCGTTCAGCCTCCAGCCTTTAGCGCTTTTATCGAGAGGCCTGATGAATTACACCGACCTTCGTGATTTCATTCGCAGCCTGGAACAGCGCGGCGAGCTGAAGCGTATCGCCGTGCCGGTATCGCCCGTTCTGGAAATGACAGAGATCTGCGACCGCACCCTGCGCAAGCAGGGGCCGGCGCTGCTGTTCGAAAATCCGACCGGCTTCGACATGCCGGTATTGGGCAACCTGTTCGGCACGCCCAGGCGAGTTGCGCTTGGGATGGGCGCCGAGGAGGTCTCGGAGCTGCGCGAGATCGGCAAGCTGCTGGCCTTCCTCAAGGAGCCCGAGCCTCCGAAAGGGCTCAAGGACGCCTGGAACAAGCTGCCGATCTACAGGAAGGTCATCAGCATGGCGCCCAAGGTTCTCAAGGACGCGGCATGCCAGGAGGTGGTGCTGGAAGGTGATGACGTCGACTTGGCCAAGCTGCCTGTCCAGACCTGCTGGCCTGGCGACGCGGGGCCGCTGATCACCTGGGGCCTGACGATCACCAAGGGGCCCAACAAGGAGCGCCAGAACCTCGGTATCTATCGTCAGCAGGTGATCGGCCGCAACAAGGTGATCATGCGCTGGCTCAGTCATCGTGGCGGCGCGCTGGATTTTCGCGAGTGGTGCGAAAGGTACCCGGATCGTCCCTATCCGGTCGCGGTGGCGCTTGGTGCCGACCCGGCCACCATCCTTGGCGCAGTCACGCCGGTCCCGGACTCGCTCTCCGAGTACGCCTTTGCTGGCTTGCTGCGTGGCAGTCGCACCGAACTGGTCAAATGCCGGGGGAGTGATCTGCAAGTGCCGGCGGGTGCTGAAATTGTCCTGGAAGGCCACATTCAGCCTGGCGAAATGGCCGATGAAGGGCCCTATGGTGACCACACCGGGTACTACAACGAGGTGGATCGGTTCCCGGTGTTCACCGTCGAGCGCATCACCATGCGTCGCGATGCCATCTATCACAGCACCTACACCGGAAGGCCGCCGGACGAGCCGGCGATTCTCGGTGTGGCGCTCAACGAAGTCTTTGTTCCGATCCTGCAGAAGCAGTTTCCCGAAATCGTCGACTTCTATCTGCCGCCGGAAGGCTGCTCCTACCGGATGGCCGTGGTCACTATAAAGAAGCAGTACCCCGGCCACGCCAAACGCGTAATGCTGGGCGTCTGGAGCTTTCTGCGGCAGTTCATGTACACCAAGTTCGTCATTGTCACCGACGACGATATCAATGCCCGGGACTGGAATGACGTTATCTGGGCGATTACCACGCGCATGGACCCCAAGCGCGACACGGTACTGATCGACAATACGCCGATCGACTATCTCGATTTCGCGTCGCCGGTCTCTGGCCTTGGCAGCAAGATGGGGCTCGACGCGACCCACAAGTGGCCGGGTGAAACCGTGCGCGAGTGGGGGCGGGCCATCGTTCAGGACGAGGCGATCAAGCGCAGGGTAGACGAACTCTGGGCCGAGCTGGGCATCGACTGATGACCTGCCATGTATTCACTCAGGTTTAGAATTGATGAAAGTGACCCTGCAGCCCTCCGGCGCAGTACTCGAGGTCGAGAGCGGCGAACTGATTCTGGACGCTGCGCGTCGGCTGGGATATGACTGCCCACAGGCCTGTCGCAACGGCAATTGCCTGATCTGCGCAGCGCTGCTGGTCAATGGACGCGTCCGCCAGCGCGGCGAGAGCCAGGATCACGGCGAGGTATTCGCCTGCCTCGCCGAACCGGAAGAAGACTGCGTCTTACTCTGGGACGGTGTGCTCGCGCCGGGGGAACTCCCGGTGCGTACGTTGAGCTGCCAGCTGATCAGCTGCGAAGCTGCCGGTGGCGACGTGTTTCGCGTACGGCTGCGTGCGCCGGCCGGAAAGATGCCGCGTTACCATGCAGGGCAGTACCTGCTGCTCAAGCGTGCCGATGGCGAGTTCAGTGCGTTCTCGCTTGCTTCGGCGCCCAAGCAGGGGCGTGAACTGGAGCTTCATGTACTGGCCCGAGAGGAATCGGCAGTTGCTTTGCTCGATTTCATCCGGCGTGCGGGCATGGCGACGATCCAGATGCCCTTTGGTGATGCCCATCTGGATGAGCTTCCCGACGGACCACTGCTGCTCATAGCGGCGGGCACCGGAATGGCACAAATGCACAGCCTGATCGAGCACACCCGAGCAGAAGGATTTACCCATCCGGTGCATCTGTACTGGGGCGTTCGCCGACCAGAGGACTTCTATCAACTACCGCACTGGGACGAGTGGCAGTCAATGCCCAACCTTTTCCTGCATCAGGTGGTCAGTGACGTCTGTGATTGGGAAGGCCGCTGCGGCATGTTGCATGAGGCCGTGTGCGAGGATTTCACTAACCTTGAGCCGCTACACGTATACGCCAGCGGTTCTCCGGCGATGGTTTACGGCACTCTGGATGCCCTGGTCGAGGCAGGCATGGATGCCAGGCAGATGCGGGCCGACGTCTTTGCCTACGCGCCGAGAAAAGTCTAGATCGGCTAGTCAGCCGTGGGTTCGCCGCGAAGCGTCAGGTGAGCTGATCGACAAGAAGCGGGAAGGCTAATTCCCGCTTTGCATGTATGGGTTAACGACTCTGCCGCTGCTGCAGCAACAGGTTGCTGTAGCCGCTGGCGGAGAGCGTTTTCTGCGCCTTGCCGAGCTGCTCGCGATCAGCGTAAGGCCCTACCAATACCCGATACCAGACCTCGTCTCGCACAGTGACATTTTCCACCCGGACATCCTGGCCCAGCAGGATGATCTGGGCGCGGACCTTCTCGGCCTCGGGTTTCTGCCGAAACGAGCCTGCCTGCAGGAAAAACTGCGTTGCCGGCGCTTTGGCAACGGTCGGCGGAGGTGGCGGCACCTGTCCATTTAGCGCCGCTTCAGCGCGTGCCGCATCGATGGTCGCAGCTTGCTCCGGAGTGACCGGTGCTGCGGCTGGTGGTTCGGGCTTGGGAGCTTCGGGCGGCAGTATGACTTCCGACTCTGGCAGCAGTGTGTAGAAATCGTACTTCGGCTTCACTGCCTGACCGGTTGCCGGAGTCGGCCGCTTGGGTTGCTCCTTGGTTTTTTCAGTTTCCCTGGATCGCTTGACCTCGCTGCCGCCGGGCTCCAGGTTCATCAGGAACACGATGAAGCCGCCGATGACCAGTCCACAAAGGAGCCAGACCCAGCCGGGCACCGGCTTCTTTGCTGGCGCCTGGTAGCGGCTCGCGCCTCGCTTCGGGGCGGGTTTCTTCTTGGCTGCCACTTACATTCGCTCCAGCGTTTCCAGGCCCAGCAATTCCAGCCCTTGCTTCAGCGTCTTGCCAGTCAGGGCTGCCAGGCGCAGGCGGCTCTGCTTGACCGACTCGCTCTCGGCCGAAAGGATCGGGCGGTGCTCATAGAAGCTGGAAAACAGGCCAGCCAGGTCATACAGATAGCTGCAGAGCACATGCGGTACGCCTTTTTCGGCAACGCCGTTGAGTACTTCGCTGAACTGCGCAAGCTTCGTGCCCAGCGCCTGTTCCGGCTCCGATTCGAGCTGAATCGAGCCGGATAGCTCGTCCATTCCGGTGCCGAGCTTGCGGAACACGCTGGCAACACGGGTGTACGCGTAAAGAAGGTAAGGCGCTGTATTGCCCTCGAAGCTCAGCATCTGTTCAAAGTTGAAGCTGTAGTCGCTGGTGCGATGCTTGGAGAGATCGGCATATTTCACTGCGCCGATGCCGACTGCTCGCGCAATCCGGCGAAGCTCGCCCTCGTCGAGATCAGGGTTCTTGCCTTTTACCAGGTCATAGGCGCGTAGCTCTGCTTCGTCGAGCAGGTCGACCAGCTTCACGGTGCCGCCGTCACGCGTCTTGAACGGACGGCCGTCCGCGCCGTTCATGGTGCCGAAGCCCATATGCTCAAGCTGCATGGCGCCGTCGACGAAGCCGGCGCGGCGGGCAACCTCGAAGGCCATCTGAAAATGCAGTGCCTGGCGCTGGTCAACGAAGTACAGCGCGCGGTCGGCCCGCAATTGCTGGCTGCGATAGCGCATCGAGGCCAGGTCAGTCGTGGCGTAGAGATATCCGCCCCCCGCCTTCTGGACGATCACCGGAAGCGGGTTGCCCTCGGCGTTCTTGAACTCGTCGAGAAAGACACACTGCGCGCCATTGCTTTCGCTCAACAACCCCTTGGCCCTGAGCGACGCCACGATATCGCCGAGCTCGGCGTTATAAGCGCTTTCGCCTTTCACGTCGTCCGGAGTGAGCTTGACGTTGAGGCGGTCGTATACCTTTTGGCAATGCGAAAGCGAGATCTCGTTGAAGCGTGTCCACAGGCGCAGGCACTCGGGGTCGCCTGCCTGCAGTTTCACCACCAGCGCGCGGGCGTGCTCGGCAAACTCGGTCGATTCATCGAAGCGCTGCTTTGCCGCGCGGTAGAACTGCTCCAGATCCGATAGCTCGGTTTCGGCTGCCGCCGGGTTTTCTTCAAGGTACGCGAGCAGCATGCCGAACTGCGTGCCCCAGTCACCCACGTGGTTCTGGCGGATCACCTCGTCGCCGAGAAATTCCAGTACGCGCGCAACGGCATCGCCAATGATGGTCGAGCGCAAATGGCCGACATGCATCTCTTTCGCCAGGTTGGGCGATGACAGGTCGACCACGACGCGCTGGGCCGGACCCGCCTTGCTGACACAAAGGTGCGCGTCAGCCAGCGCAGCGTCGAGTCGCTGGGCGAGCGCCGAGCTGTTCTGGAAGAAGTTAAGGAATCCGGGGCCGGCGATCTCGACCTTGCTGATGCTGGCGTCGCTCGGCAATGCCTCGATCAGTTTCTGCGCCAGATCCCGGGGCTTCATCCTGGCCGGTTTCGCCAGCATCATGGCGATGTTGCTGGCGAAGTCCCCGTGGGTCCTGTCGCGGGTGTTCTCCACCTGGATCGTCGGGGCCAGGCCATCGGGCAGCACACCGTCAGCGGTGAGGCGGGTCAGGGCTTGCTGGATCAGGTGGCGAATACTGTCTTTCATCGGATGCTCGGTCGGCCAGAGGCTTGGGTCGAAAACTGGGCATTATCGGGGGCCGAGGGGCGAACCTTCAAGGCTTAAGGCATGAGTCGTCGGTGTGTTCCGAGTCTAGTGCTCAAAATAGGTCGATCGGATCCACATCCAGCGACCAGCGTACCGCGCGGCTGCCGGGTAGCTGTTCCACGACGGGCATCCATGCATTCATCAGGCGATGCAGGGTCGCGCGCGTATTGGCTTGCAGCAGCAGTTGGGCGCGGTAACGACCGGCACGGCGCTCCATCGGGGCTGGCACCGGGCCAAGCAGTTCGATGCCGCTGAGCTCCAGTTCTGCCAACAGCTGTTCGGCCTGGCTGCATGCCTGATCGAGAAAGTCTTCCGCCTGGCCTGGTCTATGAGCCTCGGCGCGCAGCAATGCAAGATGACTGAAGGGGGGCAGCCCAGCGGCGCGACGTTCGCTCAATGCCTGGTCGGCAAACGCGAAATAGCCTTGTTCCGTGAGCTGCACCAGCAGTGGGTGGTCGGCAAGATGGGTCTGGATGATGACCTTGCCAGGTTCGTCAGCGCGTCCCGCACGCCCGGCCACTTGGACGATCAGCTGAGCCATGCGCTCGCTGGCTCGGAAGTCTGCGGAAAACAGCCCGCCATCAGCGTCGAGGATGGCCACCAGGGTGACCCTGGGAAAGTGATGCCCCTTGGCGAGCATCTGTGTGCCCACCAACAGGCAGGGCTCGCCGCGGTTGATGGTTGCCAGCAGCGCTTCCATCGAACCTTTGCGTGAAGTGCTGTCGCGGTCGATGCGCAGCACCGGATAGTCAGGGAAAAGAACGGCGAGTCGTTCTTCGGCGCGCTCAGTTCCTGCGCCAACGGGCCGCAGGTCGACCTGGCTGCAGTCTGGACAGTTCAGCGGCGGACGTTCGGCATGACCGCAGTGGTGACAGCGCAACTCATTGTGGCGCTGGTGTACTGTCATGCGTGCGTCGCAGCGCGGGCATTGACTGAGCCAGCCACAATCATGGCAGAGCAGCGAAGGGGCAAACCCGCGGCGGTTGAGGAACACCAGGACTTGTTGTCCTGCAGCCAGTGTTTGCGTCATGGCCTGTTGCAGCGGGCCCGATATCCCGGAATCCATTGGTCGGCTTTTGACATCCAGACGCAGGAAGCGGGGCGGCAGAGCGCCGCCGGCTCTCTGGGTCAGTTTCAACAGCGCATAACGGCCGGTATGGGCATTGTGCAGGCTCTCCAACGAAGGAGTCGCCGAACCGAGGACAATCGGCAGACCTTCCTGGCGTGCCCTGACGATGGCAAGGTCCCGGGCGTGGTAACGCAGGCCTTCCTGCTGTTTATAGGAGGCGTCATGTTCTTCATCGAGAATGATCAGCCCAGGATTCTTCATTGGCGTGAACAGTGCCGAGCGGGTGCCGATGATGATGTCGGCTTCGCCGTCCCGTGCCGCCAGCCAGGCATCCAGCCGCTCACGATCGTTGATATTTGAGTGCAGCAAGGCGATGCGCGCATTGAAGCGCTTTTCAAAACGGGCCAGGGTCTGCGGACCGAGGTTGATTTCTGGAATGAGCACCAGGGCTTGCTTGCCCGCTTTCAGCACCTGGTGGATGAGCTGCAGGTAGACTTCGGTCTTGCCGCTCCCGGTAACGCCTGCCAGCAGGAACGGCTGAAAACCCTCGAGGCCCGCGTGTATGGCTTCCACGGCGGAGCGTTGCTCCTGATTGAGCGGAAGTTCGGGCTGTAGCAACCAGCTGCCATGGTGGCGGGGAGCGGAGTGGCTGCGACGCGTCTCGACACGCAGCAATCCCTTCTGCGTGAGCAACTCCAGGCTGTCCTTGTTCAGCTGCAGCTGGCCCAGCAGCGAGTGAGCAACGCCATGGGGGTGCTGTGCAATCGTTCGCAGCGCTTCCCGCTGGCGGGGAGCCCGGCTCAATCGGGGATCTTCCGGGCGTGCGCCAGCGGCCGCATGCCAGAAGCGCTCCTGCCTGGCCTCGGCTGGCTCGCCTTGACGCAGCAGTACCGGAAGCGCCCAGCTGAGAGTGTCTCCGAGGCTGTGCTGGTAATACTGGGCAGTCCACAGGCATAGCTTGAACAAGGCGGCGGGCAAGGGCGTAGTTGCGTCGAGCAGTTCCAGCGCAGGCTTGAGCCTGTCTTGCGGCACCTCGCTGTCATCGACCAGCTCCACGAGCACGCCGATGATTTCGCGCCGCCCAAAGGGCACACGCAGCCGCATCCCCGGGCGCAGCGCCGCATAGGGCACGCCCACCGGCGGCAGGTAATCGAAAAGCCTGCGCAGGGGCGAGGGTAAAGCCAGCCGGAGAATGGGTTGAGGCACGCTGAGATCCTTGACGAGGATGCCGATGGTAAACGATCTCTGTCTGTCAGGCTGAGTCCAGCCTTGGGTACCTTGCGTCGGCTGGCGCCTTTTGACCGGGCGCCTCCAGGGCGACCGCCTGCGCTTGCATCACCTCGCTGCTCTGGTATTATTCGCGCCCTTCCGTGCGGTACTCGACATAGGGTCGGGTGGCGGCACAAGTCCTAGAGGATTTTCCATGAAAGCCGATATCCATCCAAATTACGTTGAAATCGAAGCCACTTGCAGCTGCGGCAACGTCATCAAGACCCGTTCCACGCTGGCCAAGAACATGAACATCGACGTCTGCTCCGAGTGCCACCCGTTCTACACTGGCAAGCAGAAAGTGCTGGATACCGGTGGCCGTATCGACCGCTTCAAGCAGCGTTTCGGTGTGTTTGGCGCCAAGTAAGCTGTCATCGCGAAGGGAACCCATGAGGTTTTCCACGCAAATGAAAAGGGCGTCCCTGGTGGGCGCCTTTTTTATATCCGCAATCTTGTGCTTGCCGGCTGCGGCGCTCTGCCGAGCTGACGGCCAGCTTGCTCAGGCTGATGTCGCAAGGGTGCTGGATGGCGATACATTGCGCCTGGCTGACGGGCGCAGCGTGCGTCTAATTGGCATAAATGCGCCTGAGCTTGGCCGCAAAGGCCATCGCGACGAGCCCTTCTCCGTCATGGCGCGCGACCGCCTCAAGGCCATGGTGGACGCTAATGGCGGCAAAGTGGGCTTGAGGCTGGGGCGGCAGGCCCAGGATCACTATGGTCGCCTCCTTGCGCATGCTTATGATGCCGGCGGCGAGAATCTAGAAGCCGATCTGCTTGCCGAGGGGCTCGGCTACTTCCTGGCCATTTCTCCCAATACCCGTTTGGCGGAATGTCATCGAGCAGCCGAGCAGCAGGCGCGACATGCCGGTAAGGGCCTATGGTTCCGGTCACCCGCCATTTCGTCCACGGAAATCCGTCGGGCCGGTTTCGCCTTGGTGCGGGCCAGGGTGCAGCGGCTGGAACGGAACCGTGGCGGCATCTGGCTGGAGTTGCCGGGCTCGCTGGTCATACAGGTCCCGCACAGGAGTTCTGCCGCTTTCGGAAGCGCGGCTCTCGAAAAGCTGATGGGGCGTGAGATCGAGGTCAGGGGCTGGGTGATCGACAGGCGGGGGCGCGTTGACGAAAAGCGGCAGGCCCGTTGGATGCTCAAGGTCACTCATTCCTCGATGCTTCAGCGGCTCGAATAACAGGCAGCTGAAAAAAGCATTCAGCTGTTGCTCCTGTTTGTCGCTGCGCCTCGTCTGCGTCTTTCAACGGTCTGCCAACGGATCTGTCCTGAGTTCGGCAGTTTTGCCACGCCCGGTTGGGCCTTGTCAGCTGAAAGTCTTATGGTCTGGACCTTGACAGTCAGGTTTCTGCTTGGCTTGTGACGGTGCGGGAAGTTGGCGTATCCTCGACCGCCTGTCTGTCCCAGTAAAATAAGCGGAATGCCCATGACTGACCTTAAAACTGCCGCTCTCGATTACCATGCCAAGCCCCGTCCGGGCAAGCTGAGCGTCGAGCTGACCAAGCCTACCTCCACCGCTCGCGATCTATCGCTCGCCTACAGCCCGGGTGTAGCGGAACCGGTGAGGGAAATCGCTCGTGACCCTGAGCTGGCTTACCGCTATACCGGCAAGGGCAATCTGGTGGCTGTGATATCCGACGGCACCGCGATCCTCGGTTTGGGCAATCTGGGGCCGCTGGCCTCAAAGCCGGTAATGGAAGGAAAGGGCGTACTGTTCAAGCGTTTCGCCGGCGTCGATGTGTTCGATATCGAAGTGGACGCTGAGAGCCCGCAAGCCTTCATCGATACCGTCAAGCGCATTTCCATCACTTTCGGGGGGATCAACCTCGAAGATATCAAGGCGCCTGAATGCTTCGAAATCGAACGCGCCCTGATCGAACAGTGCGATATTCCGGTGTTTCACGACGATCAGCATGGCACTGCCATCGTGACCGCAGCGGGCATGCTGAACGCTCTGGAAATTGCAGGCAAGACGCTTGAGGAAGCCAGGATCGTCTGCCTGGGGGCCGGCGCTGCTGCGACTTCTTGCATGAAGCTGCTGGTCAGCATGGGTGCGAAGATCGAAAACATATTCATGATCGACCGCAAGGGCGTCATCCACGCCGGTCGCGACGATCTGAACCAATACAAGGCGATTTTTGCTCACGAAACCGACAAGCGGACACTCGACGACGCGCTGGACGGTGCCGACGTATTTGTCGGGCTGTCCGGAGCCAATCTGTTGAGCCCCGAAGGACTTAAGCGTATGGCTGCCAACCCGGTGGTGTTCGCCTGCTCCAACCCGGATCCGGAAATCAGTCCCGACCTCGCGCATGCCACGCGTTCGGACGTCATCATGGCGACAGGCCGTTCCGACTATCCGAACCAGGTTAACAATGTGCTGGGCTTCCCCTTTATCTTCCGTGGTGCATTAGATGTGCGCGCGTCGCGTATCAACGAAGAGATGAAGATCGCTGCAGCATTGGCCTTGCGTGACCTGGCCAAGCTGCCCGTGCCGGCCGAAGTTGCAGCCGCTTATGGTGTTGATCATCTGGAGTTTGGACGTGAGTACATCATTCCCAAGCCGATGGATGCCCGCTTGATCACCTTGGTATCGGATGCGGTCGCCAAGGCTGCCATCGAAAGTGGCGTGGCCACGCTGCCCTATCCAGCCAACTATCCGCTGAAGTCGGTTGCCGACGTGTTTAACGGCTGATCGGCTGGCGATAAAAAACCCCGCATTGCGGGGTTTTTTTATTTTTAGGGCGACGTCAAAAAAGGTCGATTGGCGCCGCTTCCGATGAAGGCAGTGGGCTGCCGGGCACGGGTGCGCCGGGCTCGAACTCATCGGTGCCCGGTGGCAAGTCCTCGCTTCGGAACACCTCGAAATAAGCCTCCGGTGTTCCTGGTGCTGCCGCCCGCCCGCTCGCTGGATCGATGCGCAAGGTCAGAATTCCGTCCGGTTCGGCTGGAGGATGCTCGGGTTGGCCTTCCAAGACGGCGCTCATGTATTTCATCCAGATAGGAAGCGCGACGGTGCCGCCATATTCCGTCCGGCCAAGGCTCTGTGGCTGGTCGAAACCGGCCCAGACGGTAGTGACATGATCGGCGTTGTACCCTGAGAACCAGCTGTCCTTCGATTCGTTGGTCGTACCCGTCTTTCCGGCGAGATCCCCGCGGCCCATGGACAGGGCGCGGCGGCCTGTGCCTCGCTTAATCACATCCTGCAGCATGCTCGTCATGATGTATGCCGTGCGCTCGTCGATGATCTGCTCTGCATATACAGGCGGCTGGACCGTGGCCTCACGCTCACCTACCAAGCGCGTATCGTGCTGCGCAAACGCGGTGACGGCCGCCTGCTTCATTTCGTCCCCCAGTGGGGGGGGCTCGCCTCCGGGTACCCGTGCCGGGTTGGCCTGGAAGACCGGCTTGCCGTCACGATCATCGATTCGCTCGATCAGATAGGGCTCAATCTTGTAGCCGCCATTGGCAAAGGCTGTCCAGCCCGTGGCAATTTCCATCGGTGTTAGGGTCGCAGTACCAAGCGCCAGAGAAAGGTTTGCCGGCAGGTCTTCCGGTTTGAAGCCGAAGCGTTTTACGTAATCGATCGTGTACGGAATCCCCAGTGTCTGCAGCAGGCGGATAGAGACCAGGTTGCGCGACTTATATAGCGCCTCACGTAAGCGGATAGGTCCAAGAAAGGTGTTGTTGTCGTTCTTGGGACGCCAGACCCTGTCGAGACTGTCTTCGAAAACGATGGGTGAGTCATTGACCAGCGTGGCAGCGGTGAAGCCGGCATCCAGTGCAGCGCTGTAGACGAAAGGCTTGAAGCTCGAGCCCGGCTGCCGCTTCGCCTGGATGGCGCGGTTATAGTTGCTTTGGTCGAACGAAAAGCCGCCCACAAGTGCCTCGATCGAGCCGTCAGTTGGGTCGAGTGACACCAATGCCGCCTGCGCCTGTGGAATCTGGCTGAACACTGCCGTGTTATCCACCAGGCGGACCCGAACGACATCGCCGACCTTGGCAACGTCTTCGGGGCTATTGGGACGAGGTCCGAGACTGTTGGTGCTGATATATGGGCGGGCCCATTTCATGCTGTCCCAGGGCACGCTTCGTTGGGATCCGTCACGCAGAGCCACGGTCAGACCATCAGCAGAAACCCCGGTGACAACGGCGGGGACCAGGCCGGACTGGCTGCGAAAGGCGTTCAGCTCCTTGATCCAGGCGTTGCGATCGTTTCCTTTGAGTGTGGCCTCGGGCCCTCTGTAGCCATGGCGTTGATCATATTCGATCAAGCCCTGGTCCAAGGCCTGATTCGCGGCACTCTGCCGTTCACTGTTTGGCGTGGTGTAAACGCGATAGCCATCGGTGTACGCAGCACTACCGAAACGCCCGACCATTTCCGCACGAGCCATTTCCGCTATGTAAGGTGCCACCAACTCGGGCGATGCACCGTGGTAGGTTGCATCCACAGGCTCGGCCAATGCTGCCTGGTACCTGGCATCGTCGATCGAACCAAGCCGGTGCATGCGGCCTAGAATCCAGTCGCGCCGCTCCTTGCTGCGTGCCGGGTTGGCCAGCGGATTGAATGCCGATGGTGCCTTGGGCAATCCAGCAATCATTGCCATCTGCGCGAGGCTCAGCTCGCTCATGGGCTTGCCGTAATAAACCTGAGCTGCCGCTTCGATACCATAAGCACGATTACCCAGATAGATCTTGTTGACGTAGAGCTCGAGAATCTCGTCCTTGCTTAATTCCCGTTCGATCTGTAACGCCAGCAGAATCTCGTTGATCTTGCGTGAGAAGCTGCGCTCGCTGGACAGGAAAAAGTTCTTGGCGACCTGCATGGTGATGGTGCTGCCGCCTGTCTGAATCTGCCCAGTCTTCAATAATTGCGTGGCAGCGCGCATCAGGCTGGCCACTTCGACGCCATAATGATTCGCGAAATTGTCATCCTCGGCGGCCAGCAGCGCGGCGATGAAATCTTTCGGGATTTGATCGAAGCGGACAGGGGAGCGACGCATTTCGCCATACTCTGCAATCAGCTTTTCGTCGCTGCTGTAGACGCGCAGCGGTATCTGGAGCTGAACGCTGCGGAGTGAGTCAACCGATGGCAGATTCGGGCTGAGATAAAGAAAGGCGCCGCTGAGACTAAGCACAAGTCCACAGAAAATAGTCAGGCACGACCATAGGAAAAACTTCAGGAAACGCATCGGGGTTCATTGGATCCAGGGTGGGAGCTGAAGGGTAAGCCGCAGACGATGCTGAAAGGAAAAACCGTTCACATTATAAGCGGATTTTTTGCTGAAGAGCCATTTACGGTTCTGTCAAGGCTGTTATCTAATGCGGGCATACATAATTAATCCGTAAGTAGCGGATAAAGATAGGGAATCGGCCGTGCTAGGGCTCTTCACGAAGAAAGCAAATACGCTGCTTGGGATCGATATCAGTTCGACTTCCGTCAAGCTGCTCGAATTAAGCCGCTCGGGCTCCCGCTATCGGGTAGAGTCCTATGCCGTTGAGCCACTTCCACCCAACGCAGTGGTGGAAAAGAACATCGCTGAGCTTGAGGGCGTCGGGCAGGCCTTGACTCGCCTGCTGGCCAAGGCCAGGACGGGCGTAAAGTCGGCGGCGGTGGCAGTTTCCGGATCGGCAGTGATTACCAAGAGTATCGAAATGGAGGCTGGGCTCAACGACGATGAGTTGGAAAACCAGCTGAAGATCGAGGCAGATCAGTACATTCCCTACCCCCTAGAGGAGGTGGCGATTGATTTTGAAGTCCAGGGTCCATCGGCCCGTTCGCCAGGGCGTGTGGATGTCTTGCTGGCCGCGTGCCGCAAAGAGAATGTCGAGATCCGCGAGGCTGCGCTTGCTCTGGCAGGGCTGACCACCAAGGTTGTGGACGTTGAAGCCTATGCATTGGAACGGTCGTATGGGTTGCTGGCGCCGCAGCTGGGTGCGGGCCATGAGGAACTCACCGTTGCGCTGATCGACATCGGCGCCACCATGACCACCCTGAGCGTGCTCCATAACGGACGCACCATCTATACGCGCGAACAGCTGTTTGGCGGGCGCCAGCTGACTGAG
Source organism: Stutzerimonas sp. C6.4V (assembly GCF_058536345.1). NCBI lineage: Bacteria > Pseudomonadati > Pseudomonadota > Gammaproteobacteria > Pseudomonadales > Pseudomonadaceae > Stutzerimonas > Stutzerimonas sp. C6.4V. The sequence goes on along the minus strand of NZ_JBZUBM010000001.1, from coordinate 3,327,353 downwards.
GAAATTCAGCGCCGTTACGGGTTGTCCATGGAGGAAGCTGGGTTGGCCAAGAAGCAGGGCGGCCTCCCTGACGACTATGAAAGTGAAGTGCTTCAGCCGTTCAAGGAGGCTGTCGTTCAGCAAGTCTCGCGCTCGTTGCAGTTTTTCTTTGCGGCTGGGCAGTTCCACGACGTTGATTACATTCTTCTCGCGGGCGGCACCGCTTCGCTGCCTGATCTGGATCGGCTCATCCAGCAGAAAATCGGAACTCAGACTTTAGTCGCCAACCCATTTGCCGATATGGCCTTGAGCAGCAAGGTCAATGCGGGTGCCCTTGCAAGTGACGCGCCTTCGCTGATGATCGCATGCGGGTTGGCGTTGAGGAGTTTCGACTGATGGCCAAGATCAACCTTCTTCCTTGGCGTGAGCAGCTTCGGGAAGAGCGCAAGCAGCGCTTTCTGGTATCGCTTGCGGGGGCTGCGGTGCTCGCGGTGGGCCTGTTGTTTCTCGCCGATCAATATCTGGCAAATGCAATTGAGCAGCAAAACGCTCGAAATCAGTTCATCAGTAAGGAAATCGCTGTGCTTGATGCGCGGATCAGCGAGATCAAGGAATTGAGAGAACGTCGGCAGCAATTGCTCGAGCGCATGAAGATCATTCAGGACCTGCAGGGCAACCGCCCGATTATTGGGCGCGTATTCGACCAGCTGGTTCGTACATTGCCCGATGGTGTGTATTTCACGGACTTGAAGATGACTGGCAAAAATATCGCGATTGTCGGAGCCGCCGAATCAAACAATCGGGTCTCCAACCTTATGCGCAACCTGGATGGTTCCGACTGGCTCGAAGCCCCGAATCTCAATGAAGTCAAAGCTGTGACCGCAGGTGCTGTCGACCAGGAAAACGTATTTCAGCTTACGGTACAGCAGACGCAACCAGCGGTGGCTGTTGAGGAGGCGAAGCAATGAGTTTTGCCTCGTCAATTGAAAGCCTTCGTAGCGTTGATCTGTCGGATCTCGATCTCAACAACCTTGGCTCCTGGCCTGCGCCAGTCAAGGTCATCACCGCCGCGTTGCTGGTCATCCTGGTCTTGGCTGGAGGTTATTACCTGCATCTGAGTGATCTGCAGCTCAATCTGGAGCAGCAGAAAGCTCAGGAGGAGTCGCTCAAGCAATCGTTCTCCTCCAAGGCTTTCCAGGCTGCAAACCTCGAAGCCTACAAATCTCAGATGACCGAGATGGAGGCGTCGTTCGGCGCCTTGCTACGCCAGCTACCCAGCGACACCGAGGTGCCTGGGTTGCTTGAGGATATAACTCGTACCGGGCTCGGCAGCGGATTGGAGTTCGAGGAGATCAAGCTTCAACCGGAAGTTGCGCAGCAATTCTACATCGAGCTGCCAATCCAGATCAAAGTCATCGGTAGCTATCACGACCTGGCCACGTTTGTAAGCGGCGTCTCGAGCTTGCCCCGAATCGTCACGTTGCATGATTTCGAGATCAAGCCGGAGAGCAAGGACTCGTCCTCCAAACTAAAAATGAGCATTCTGGCCAAGACTTACCGTTATAACGACAAGGGGCTACAAAAATGATGGGGGCCCGATTATTCGCGATTGGCTTGGGTCTCGTCGCGCTAAGTGCTTGCAGTGACGGCGGAGATTTTGCTGATTTGCGCGCCTACATGGACGAAGTGCGTGCCAAGCCAAAGGGCTCGATCGAGCCGCTTCCAGCATTCTTGCCGTACGAGGCGTTCACCTACAGCGCCGCATCGCTGCGGCACCCGTTCCAGCCGCCAATGAAGCTTGATCTGGCTCAGCGTCAAAAGGGCACGAAGGACATCAAGCCGGACGATACGCGAATCAAGCAATTTCTCGAACAGTTCAATATCGAGAATTTCGTCATGGTCGGTACGCTGGCTAATGGAGTCGGTAACTATGCGCTTATCAAAGGCGGTGACGGCGTTCATCGAGTAAAAGTTGGTGATTACCTGGGGCGTAACCACGGTCGTGTCGTCGAAATCAACGAGGCGGAAGTCGACGTCGTGGAAATTGTCCCTGACGGAGATGGTGGCTGGCTAGAGCGCCCGCGTAGCCTGACCTTGAAAGAACGCTCCTGAGTTCGGAGCGAAACATGGAAAACCGATACCGGTCCGCACAACGGAAGCCTTTTATGAATACCACCCTCTCACGTCTTGGCTTGTCGCTTTTGGCAGTCCTTATCTCGCCGGCGCTATTGGCTGCCAATCTGAATAACATGGACGTTGCTTCCCTGCCTGGTGACCGCGTCGAACTGAAGCTCGCTTTCGACGAGCCGGTAGCGGCGCCTCGCGGATATACCTTGGACCAGCCCGCGCGCATCGCGCTCGACCTGCCTGGCGTATCCAGCAAGCTGGGCACCAAGAACCGCGAGCTGGGGATGGGAAATGCCCGCAGCGTGACGGTCGTCGAAGCTCAAGGGCGCACAAGACTCATCGTGAATCTCACGGCCCTCGTCCCTTACTCCACGCGAGTAGATGGCAACAATCTTTTCGTCGTGCTTGGCGAAAGCACTCCCGGGTTGGCGGCCACGGCTACCGCGCCGGTCGCTCCAGTTGTGCCGGCACCGCAACAGCAACAGCAGCAGGCGCGAGCAAGCAGTATCGAGAATATCGACTTTCGGCGCGGAGAGGACGGCGCTGGCAACGTCGTCATAAGCCTGTCGGACCCATCCGTCAGTCCGAGTATCGAAGAGCAGGGTGGCAAGATTCGGGTTTCTTTTGCCAAGACTCAACTGCCCGAGTCATTGAGAGTTCGTCTGGATGTTCAGGACTTCGCAACCCCGGTCAAGTTTGTCGACGCTACTAGCAAGTCTGACGGTGCGAGCATCTTTATCGAGCCGACCGGTCGCTATGACTACTTGGCTTATCAGACTGATGACAAGCTGACCATTAGCATCAAGCCGCTGAGTGAGGCTGATGTTGAGAAGCGCAAAGCAGAGCGCTTCGCTTACTCGGGAGAAAAGCTGTCGTTAAATTTCCAGGACATCGATGTTCGCTCGGTGTTGCAGTTGATTGCAGATTTCACTGATCTCAACCTTGTCGCCAGTGATACCGTTCAAGGAAACATCACGTTGCGGTTGCAGAACGTCCCGTGGGATCAAGCGCTTGATCTGGTGCTGAAGACCAAGGGGCTCGATAAACGTCAGGTCGGAAATGTTCTGCTTGTCGCGCCGGCAGATGAAATTGCAGCACGTGAGCGGCAAGAACTGGAATCCAAGCGGCAAATCGCAGAGCTCGCACCGCTCCGTCGCGAGGTGGTTCAGGTGAACTACGCCAAGGCTTCGGATATCGCGAAGCTGTTTCAGACGGTTACTAGCAGCTCGGGGCAGGCTGACGACCGTGGCTCTATAGCTGTCGATGACCGCACTAACAATATCATTGCCTATCAAACGCAGGAACGATTGGACGAGCTGCGTCGAATCGTGACTCAGCTGGATATTCCGGTGCGTCAAGTGATGATCGAGGCCAGGATCGTCGAAGCCAATGTCGACTACGACAAGGCGTTAGGCGTCCGGTGGGGGGGGAGCTTCACGTCCGGTAACGCAGCGGTCTACGGTAAGGACGGTGCTACTACCTTTGACACGGATACTGGGCGCGCTTACTTACCAGGAACCGACACTATCGGAAACTTTACGGCCAGCGAAGGCGTTGCACCGGTGCCCTTCGTCGATTTAGGTGTCGCAAATAGTACCGCTGGTCTCGGCATTGGTTTCATCACCAATAACTTGATCCTGGACTTGCAGCTTTCTGCAATGGAAAAGACCGGGAACGGGGAAATCGTATCGCAGCCGAAGGTGATGACTGCTGACAAGGAGACCGCAAAAATCCTCCGCGGCTCGGAAATCCCTTATCAGGAAGCCAGTTCCAGTGGTGCGACCTCTACGTCATTCAAGGAGGCCGCCCTTTCGCTGGAAGTAACCCCTCTGATTACGCCAGATAACCGGGTGATCCTCGAGGTTAAGGTGACTAAGGATGCAGCAGACTTTAGTCGTGCAATAAACGGCGTGCCTCCGATCAATAAAAACGAGGTTAATGCCAAGGTTTTGGTCGCCGACGGCGAGACAGTAGTTATTGGTGGTGTGTTCTCCAACACGCAAACCCAGTCAGCCGAAAAAGTCCCGTTTTTAGGCGATCTTCCTTATCTCGGGCGGATGTTCCGTCGCGATGTTGTAGCGGACTCTAAATCTGAGCTGCTGATTTTCCTGACACCGCGTATCCTGAACCATCAGGCCATTGCAGTGAATCGTTAACTGGTGGAAAACATCATCCTCGTAGGCCCGATGGGAGCTGGCAAGAGCACCATTGGGCGGCTACTTGCCAAGGAGCTTCGGCTGCCGTTTCGTGATTCCGACAAGGAAATCGAGCAGCGCACGGGGGCCAGCATTCCGTTGATCTTCGATGTGGAAGGCGAGCAGGGCTTTCGAGAGCGTGAGCAGGCTACGATCGCCGATCTCTGCAAGATGCAGGGCGTAGTGCTGGCAACTGGTGGCGGAGCTGTATTGCGGCCAGAGAACCGTCGTGCCCTTCGGGCTGGTGGGCGTGTTGTTTATCTGCATACATCGGTCGAGCAGCAGCTCGATCGCACCGCTCGTGATCGCAATCGACCGTTGCTCCAGACAACGAATCCCCGAGAGGTTCTGCTGGGTTTAATGGCTGTAAGGGATCCGTTATATCGGGAGATCGCCGACCTGGTTATCGAAACTGACGAGCGCCCGCCGCGGCTCGTAGTGGTTGAGATTCTCGATCAGCTCAAGCTGCTCGCGGCTCGTGAAAGCCATGACCGAACTGCGTTATCCTAGCCCCCTTTATTAAGTGGGGGCCCCATGCAGACTCTGAATGTCGATCTCGGCGAGCGTAGCTATCCGATTCATATTGGCGAGCGGCTCATCGAGCGCGGCGAGCTGTTATCCCCACACATTCGCGGCAACCAAGTGGCGGTTGTCACAAACGAGACTGTCGCTCCCCTTTATCTAGAGCGTCTCTGCCGGAGCCTGGCAGATTACAACGTCACTCCGATTATTCTGCCGGACGGCGAGGCACACAAGAACTGGCAAACCCTTCAGTTGATCTTCGATGGGCTACTGAACGCCAGGCATGATCGCAACACTACTGTGGTCGCCCTGGGCGGTGGGGTAGTCGGGGATATGGCGGGCTTTGCTGCGGCCAGCTACCAACGAGGCGTCAGTTTCATTCAGATCCCTACCACGCTGCTCTCTCAGGTGGACTCTTCGGTTGGCGGCAAGACGGGCATCAATCATCCCCTCGGCAAAAACATGATCGGTGCTTTCTACCAGCCCCAGGCGGTACTGATCGACACTGTCACGCTCCAGACGCTGCCGGCACGTGAACTCTCCGCCGGGCTGGCCGAGGTCATCAAGTACGGCTTGATCTGTGACGAGGCATTTCTCGGGTGGCTCGAAGAGCATGTCGACAGCCTTCGTGCGCTCGATCAGCAGGCCCTTACCGAGGCCATCCATCGTTCTTGTGCCGCCAAGGCCAGGGTGGTTGCAGCAGATGAGCGAGAGGGGGGTATCCGCGCAATACTCAATCTGGGGCATACCTTTGGTCACGCGATCGAAACGCATCAAGGGTACGGCGCATGGCTTCACGGCGAGGCCGTTGCGGCAGGTATGGTCATGGCGCTTGAAATGTCTCGTCAGCTTGGCTGGATTACCGTTACACAGCGTGATCGTGCTGTCAGTTTGCTTGCGAGGGCTGGCTTGCCTGTGGCTCCGCCTGCCCAAATGAGCCGTGATGACTTTTTGCGCCACATGGCGGTCGACAAGAAAGTCCTCAATGGTCAGATGCGCTTGATTCTGTTGCGCGGCTTGGGTGATGCGCTGGTCACCGGCGACTTCCCTCGAGAGGCGCTGGATGCCACGTTGAGCGTCGATTACGACGCATTGATGCAACAGTCGAATATCTAAGAGATTTTCATGACCACTTTGTCTGCCGACGACTCGTTTCTGGATCACTATGGATTCAGTCATGATCCCTTTGCTGCGCGCGTACCCGGATTCAAATTCTTTCCCGCTCAGCGCAAACCGGTGTTGGGGCAACTGCATCATCTCGCTCGCTATAGCCAGCTGTTATTGGTCGTGACGGGGCCCGGAGGCAGCGGGAAAACCCTCCTTCGTCAGGCGCTCGTGGCAAGCAGCAACAAGCAGTCCGTACAGAGCGTTGTTATCACGCCGCAGGACACGCTTGATTCTGCTGGTCTGCTGCAGCAAATTGCCCAGGCCTTGGGCGTGCAGCGTACCGATTTCGATTCGGTCATGGGGCAGATCATCCAGTTGGGGCTTACCGGGCAGGAGGTTTACCTTCTGGTTGACGATGCGGAGCGGCTGACTGGTGCGGCAATTGAAACCCTGTTGCGTCTGGCTGAAGGTAGCCCCGAGGGGCGACCCCATGTGTTTCTGTTTGGCGAGAATGGGCTGGTTCCTCGTCTGGAAGCGCTGGTTGAAGGGGAAGAGCGCTTTCACGTGATTGCTTTGCAACCCTATGAAGAAGATGAAACCCGTGAGTATCTCGCGTTGCGCCTCGAGGGGGCAGGTGCCGGACTGGATTGTTTCAGCGAAGACCAGCTGGGCCGCATACATGAACAGTCTGAGGGGTGGCCGGGTGCAATCAATCATATCGCTCGGAATGAATTGATCGAGGCCATGCAGAGTTCCAGGTCGAAGAAGAAATCGACTGGAAGGGGGCTGCCGCTACCAATGAAGCATATGTTGGCATTGGTCGCGGTGCTCTGCGTTGTGGTGATAGCGCTTCTAATGCGAGGCGGCAACGATGAGCCTGTGACCTCGACAACTACGAATCTCCCGCTTGAGTCTCTGCCGGCAGCGTCCTCACCTGCCGCACAGGAGCCTGGTGTATCTGTGTATGAATCGCAGCAGGCCCAACCGTTGATGCGTGAGCCGCTCGCGGCTGCCGGCGGGAATGAGAGTGAAGCCCTGCCCGAGGGGCCTTCGCTGACCACAACCCCCGAGGCGGAGGTGCCGGCGTCTGTAAGCTCGCCTGAGCATGACCAGCCTACAGGGCGCGCTTCGATTCCAGCGGCGCCCGAGCCGCTTAGCTCCCCCGTGCAGCCTGCTCAACCTATGGCTGCTGAACCTGAACCTGAGCGCCGAGCTGCGCCTGCAGCATCTCCTGCCGTTACTGCCCAGTCTGCAGGTGGTTGGTACGCGAGCCAGCCAAAAACGAATTATTTGGTCCAGGTGCTGGGTACGCGAAGCGAGAGCAACGCCGAAGCGGTCGTGAACAAATACGGCAGCGGCTACCGTTATTTCGTCAAGCGGCACGATGGCAAGCCTCTTTACGTGGTCACCTATGGTAGCTACCCAAGCCGGAGCGCTGCCGTGGCGGCAATCAACTCGTTGCCGGCCGCGCTCAAGTCAGGCAAGCCATGGGTGCGTAGCTTAGCCAGCGTCCAACAGGAAAATGCCGGTGCTCGGTAGCTGACGCTCTGCATGGGCTGCGTGCGCCGTTTCGGTGCGCGCAGAAATAAATTGTGCAGCCCTTCACTGCTTTGTAAACTGCTCCCCCTTTTGCCCGCGTGAAAGACAGGGCTTTGCTCCGTCTATCCGGTAAGAGGTTGTTTTACAACGAATTAGCTGTTGGAGCGCCTATGAGAGCAGGTCTGTTTCGTCCTGAAGAGTTCAAGGATAACTGCGGCTTCGGTCTGATCGCCCATATGCAGGGCGAGGCAAGCCATCACCTGCTTCAGACCGCCATTCAGTCCCTCACTTGCATGACGCACCGTGGCGGCATCAACGCCGACGGCAAGACGGGCGACGGTTGCGGTTTGCTCATGCAGAAACCCGACGTGTTCCTGCGGGCCATGGCGAAGCAGCACTTCAACACCGACCTGCCGGCCTTGTATGCAGTCGGTATGATCTTTCTCAGCCAGGATTCGGCCAGGGCCGACGCTGCCCGGCGCGCGCTCAACGAGGAAATTGCTGCCCAGGGGCTGACGCTGGTTGGCTGGCGCGAAGTACCCATCGACACCACCGTCCTTGGCCGTCTGGCATTGGAGCGCCTGCCCCGCATCGAGCAGGTGTTCGTCTGTGCTGAAGATATTTCCGAACGGGATTTCGGCATCAAGCTCTTCTTTGCTCGTCGCCGCGCCGAAGTGGCGCTGGCTGGCGACAAGGAATTCTACGTCTGCAGCTTTTCCGACAAGGACATCATCTACAAAGGTCTGATGATGCCGGCGGACCTTGAGCAGTTCTATCCCGACCTCGGAGACGAACGCCTGGCGACTGCCATCTGCGTTTTCCATCAGCGTTTCTCCACCAACACCATGCCCCAGTGGCCGCTGGCGCAGCCGTTCCGCTTTCTTGCCCACAATGGTGAGATCAATACCATCACCGGCAACCGTAACTGGGCCCAGGCGCGTCGCTTGAAGTTTGCCAACGAGTCGCTGCCAGGTCTGGAAAGCCTCGATCCGCTCGTAAACCGCACCGGCTCCGATTCTTCAAGCATGGACAACATGCTGGAGCTGTTGGTCACCGGCGGCATGGATTTGTTCCGCGGCTTGCGCATGATCATTCCGCCGGCCTGGCAGAACGTCGAGACCATGGACCCGGATCTGCGCGCCTTCTATGAATACAACTCCATGCACATGGAGCCCTGGGATGGCCCGGCCGGCGTGGTATTGACCGATGGCCGCCACGCGATCTGTCTGCTTGATCGCAACGGGCTGCGTCCAGCGCGCTGGGTGACCACCACTAACGGTTACATCACTCTGGCGTCAGAAGTGGGCGTATGGGACTACAAGCCGGAAGACGTCATCGCCAAGGGCCGGGTCGGGCCGGGTCAGATTCTGGCGGTCGATACCGAGACCGGGCAGGTTCTGCATACCGACGACATCGACAATCGCCTGAAGTCGCAGCACCCATACAAGAAGTGGCTGCGTCAGAATGCCCTGCGCATCCAGTCGACCCTCGACGACAACGACCATGGATCGGCGTTCTACGATGCCGACCAGCTCAAGCAGTACATGAAAATGTTCCAGGTCACGTTCGAGGAGCGTGACCAGGTGCTGCGCCCGCTCGCTGAGCAGGGGCAGGAGGCGGTAGGTTCCATGGGCGACGATACGCCGATGGCGGTGCTGTCGCGTCGTGTGCGCTCGCCGTATGACTACTTCCGTCAGCAGTTCGCGCAGGTTACCAACCCGCCGATCGACCCGCTGCGCGAGTCGATCGTGATGTCGCTGGAAACCTGCCTGGGCGCCGAGCGTAATGTCTTCGAGGAAACCGCAGATCACGCCAATCGTGCAATCCTGACGACTCCGGTGGTCTCTCCGGCCAAATGGCGGACCATCTTGGAGCTCGATCGGCCGGGCTTCGAGCGCCAGTTGATTGACCTCAACTACGAGGAGTCCATAGGGCTCGAAGCTGCCGTGCGCAACATTGCTGATCAGGCTGAAGAAGCGGTGCGTGGCGGCAAGGTCATGCTTATCCTCAGCGACCGTGCCATCACCCCGGGGAAACTGCCTGTACACGCAGCGCTGGCCGTCGGTGCGGTACACCATCGCTTGATCGAGACCGGTTTGCGCAGCGACTGCAACATTCTGGTCGAGACCGCCACCGCCAGGGATCCGCATCATTTCGCGGTGCTTATCGGTTTCGGTGCCACGGCAGTCTATCCGTTCCTCGCATTCGAGGTGCTTGGTGACCTGATCCGTACAGGGGAGGTGCTTGGTGATCTTTATGAAGTGTTCAAGCATTACCGCAAGGGCATTTCCAAGGGGTTGCTGAAGATCATCTCGAAGATGGGCATCTCCACCATCACCTCTTATCGGGGCGCCCAGCTGTTTGAGGCGGTCGGCCTGTCGGACGAGGTCGTGGATATGAGCTTCCGCGGCGTCGCAAGCCGTATCAAGGGGGCTCGATTCGTCGACCTGGAAGCCGAACAGAAAGCGCTCGCCAGTGAGGCATGGAGCAACCGCAAGCCCATCCAACAGGGCGGCTTGTTGAAGTTCGTCTACGGTGGGGAATATCACGCTTACAACCCTGACGTAGTAGCTGCCTTGCAGGTTGCGGTGCAACAGGGTGACTACAATCGCTTCAAGGAATACACCGCGCTGGTCGACCAGCGTCCGGCCTCCATGCTGAGAGACCTGCTCAAGCTAAAGGTTACGGACCAGCCGCTTGCGCTGGAGGATGTCGAGCCGCTGGAGCAGATTCTCACGCGTTTCGACTCGGCAGGTATCTCGTTGGGCGCCTTGTCGCCGGAAGCACACGAAGCGATCGCTGCTGCTATGAATCGCATCGGTGCGCGTTCCAACTCCGGTGAAGGCGGGGAAGACCCGTCTCGCTACCGCACCGAGCGCAGCTCGAAGATCAAGCAGGTGGCAACCGGTCGTTTCGGTGTCACGCCTGAGTATCTGGTCAACGCCGAAGTCTTGCAGATCAAGGTTGCGCAGGGCGCCAAGCCAGGCGAGGGTGGCCAGTTGCCGGGTGGCAAGGTCAACGGGCTGATCGCAAAGCTGCGTTATGCGGTGCCTGGCGTGACCCTGATTTCTCCGCCACCACACCATGACATCTATTCGATCGAAGATCTGGCGCAGCTGATCTTCGATCTGAAGCAGGTCAACCCCACGGCGCTGGTATCGGTCAAGCTGGTGGCTGAGCCGGGCGTCGGCACTATTGCAGCCGGCGTTGCCAAGGCGTATGCCGACCTGATCACCATTTCCGGCTATGACGGCGGAACGGGCGCATCGCCCCTGACCTCCATTCGTTACGCTGGCTCGCCCTGGGAGCTTGGCCTTGCCGAAACTCACCAGACCCTGCGCGGAAACGACCTGCGGGGCAAGGTCCGGGTGCAGACCGATGGTGGCTTGAAGACCGGCCTTGATGTGGTCAAAGCGGCCATTCTGGGTGCCGAGAGCTTTGGTTTCGGTACTGCGCCGATGATCGCGCTGGGCTGCAAGTACTTGCGTATTTGCCATTTGAACAACTGCGCCACTGGGGTTGCGACGCAGAATGATCAACTGCGCAAGGACCATTTCATCGGCACCGTGGACATGGTGGTCAATTTCTTCACCTTCGTCGCCGAGGAAACCCGCGAGTGGCTTGCCCGGCTTGGCGTGCGCAGCCTGCAGGAATTGATCGGACGAACTGACTTGCTCGAGGTGCTGCCGGGCGAGACCGCCAAGCAGAACCACCTCGATCTGACGCCACTGCTGGGTAGCGATCATATCCCGGCCGACAAACCACAGTTCTGCGAGGTGGACAGGAATCCTCCCTTCGATCAGGGTCTGCTTGCCGAAGAGATGGTCAAGCTGTCCCGTGCGGCGATCGAGGCCAAGAGCGGCGGTGACTTTGAACTGGACATTTGCAACTGCGATAGATCCATCGGTGCGCGTGTGTCCGGTGAGATCGCTCGGGTGCATGGCAACCAGGGTATGAAGGACGCGCCTATCACCTTCCGCTTCAAGGGCACGGCGGGGCAAAGCTTCGGCGTATGGAACGCCGGCGGTCTGCACCTGTACCTGGAAGGCGACGCCAATGATTATGTCGGCAAAGGCATGACCGGCGGCAAGTTGGTCGTTACTCAGCCAAAGATCAGCAGTTTCAAATCGCAGCACTCGGCAATCATCGGCAATACCTGCTTGTACGGCGCGACAGGCGGCAAGCTGCTTGCAGCCGGTACGGCCGGTGAACGATTCGCTGTCCGTAACTCGGGCGCCCATGCAGTGGTTGAAGGTACCGGGGACCATTGCTGCGAGTACATGACCGGTGGTTTCGTTTGCGTTCTGGGCAGGACTGGCTCCAACTTCGGCTCCGGGATGACTGGTGGTTTCGCCTATGTTCTCGATATCGATAACAGCTTTGTCGATCGCGTGAATAATGAGTTGGTGAACCTGCAGCGAATCACCGGCGAAGCGATGGAAGCTCACCGCAGCCACCTCCAGGAGGTCCTGCGAGAATACGTAGCCGAGACTGGCAGTGAGTGGGGCGCTGAGCTGGTGGAAAACCTGGACGATTACCTGCGTCGCTTCTGGTTGGTCAAGCCGAAGGCTGCGAACCTGGCGTCGCTGTTGTCCAGCACCCGGGCGAACCCCCAATAAGAAAGCAGATTCAAGCGGTAAGTCCTGGGCTATTCCCAGGGCTCGCCCCGCTCCCGTGATTGTCACGCAGTCTGCAGCCAGTGCTTGTAGCTGCTGCTAAGAGGTTTTGAAATGACTGAACGTCTGAATAACGACTTCCAGTTCATCGAGGTCGGGCGCAAGGATCCGAAGAAAAAGCTGCTGCGTCAGCGCAAGAAGGAGTTCGTAGAGATCTACGAACCCTTCAAGCCGCAGCAGGCTTGCGAGCAGGCCCATCGTTGCCTGGGTTGTGGCAACCCCTACTGCGAATGGAAATGCCCGGTACACAATTACATCCCCAACTGGCTGAAGCTGGTTTCCGAGGGAAACATCCTTGCTGCTGCTGAGCTGGCTCACCAAACCAATACGCTGCCGGAGGTCTGTGGGCGGGTCTGTCCGCAGGATCGTCTGTGCGAAGGCGCCTGTACCCTGAATGACGGTTTCGGTGCTGTCACTATCGGATCGGTGGAAAAGTACATCGCCGATACTGCTTTTGCCATGGGCTGGCGCCCGGACATGTCCAAGGTCAAGCCGACCGGGAAGAAGGTCGCCATCATCGGCGCCGGCCCGGCCGGTCTGGGTTGCGCTGACGTGCTGGTCCGCAGCGGCGTTACGCCGGTAGTCTTCGACAGAAACCCGGAAATCGGCGGTCTGCTGACCTTCGGTATCCCGGAGTTCAAGCTGGAAAAGACAGTGCTCAGCCGCCGGCGTGAAATCTTCACCGGCATGGGCATCGAATTCCGCCTGAACACCGAAGTCGGCAAGGACGTGACCATCGACCAGCTACTCGCTGACTACGATGCAGTGTTCATGGGTATGGGGACCTATACCTACATGAAGGGCGGCTTCCCTGGGGAAGATCTGCCAGGTGTATACGACGCGCTGGATTTCCTTATAGCCAACGTCAATCGCAACCTCGGTTTCGAGAAATCACCTGAAGATTTCGTCGACATGAAGGGCAAGAAGGTCGTAGTGCTGGGCGGTGGCGACACTGCTATGGACTGCAACCGTACCTCGATTCGTCAGGGTGCGAAGACTGTGACCTGTGCGTACCGCCGTGACGCGGCGAACATGCCCGGGTCACGCAGGGAAGTTAAAAACGCCAAGGAAGAGGGCGTGAAGTTCCTCTTCAACCGTCAGCCGATTGCCATCGTTGGTGAGGGCAAGGTGGAAGGCGTCAAGGTTGTGGAAACACGCCTCGGCGAGCCGGATGCGCGGGGGCGCCGTAGCCCCGAGCCGATACCCGGGTCCGAGGAAGTGCTGCCGGCTGATGCGGTTGTTATCGCGTTCGGTTTCCGCCCCAGCCCCGCTGACTGGTTCGAAGCCAAAAGTATCCAGACCGATAACCAGGGGCGCGTCGTCGCCCCCGAAATGGGTAAGTTCAAGCATCAGACCAGCAATCCAAAGATATTTGCCGGTGGCGATATGGTGCGCGGCTCCGATCTGGTGGTCACGGCCATCTTCGAGGGCCGCCAGGCTGCTGAAGGTATTCTCGACTTCCTGGAAGTCTAATTGGTAGGGTTGGGTCGTGCCTCCATACAACTGTTGCGGATGTAGGCGTTTGCCCGCCCCGCATATGCTCCGGCAGGCCTGATCTGAATCAAGCCCATAGACAAAAGGCACGGCGCTCGCCGTGCCTTTTGGTTTCCGCTTTGCGACAATGCCGCCACTTTTTTGCTGGAAGCCAGACATGACCGCCCTGAAGAACGATCGCTTTCTCCGCGCCCTACTCAAACAGCCGGTTGATGTGACGCCGGTGTGGATGATGCGTCAGGCCGGACGCTATCTGCCCGAATATCGCGCCAGCCGCAGCAAGGCGGGCGACTTCATGAGCCTGTGCATGAATCCCGAGCTGGCGTGCGAGGTCACGTTGCAGCCCCTGGACCGTTATCCTCTCGACGCTGCCATCCTGTTTTCCGACATCCTCACGGTGCCGGATGCCATGGGCCTGGGCCTGTATTTCGAAGCAGGTGAGGGGCCTCGCTTCAGGAAAGTAGTCAGCAGCATGGCCGATATCGAGGCGCTGCCTGTGCCTAATCCTGAGCAGGAGCTTGGCTATGTCATGCAGGCCGTGCGTACCATCCGCCGGGAGCTCAACGGCCGCGTGCCGCTGATTGGCTTCTCTGGCAGCCCCTGGACGTTGGCGACCTACATGGTCGAGGGCGGTTCCTCCAAGGACTTTCGCAAGTCCAAGGCGATGCTGTACGAAAATCCGCAGGCCATGCATGCACTGCTCGACAAGCTGGCGCAGTCGGTGACCAGCTACCTCAACGGGCAGATCCTGGCCGGTGCCCAGGCTGTGCAGATCTTCGATTCCTGGGGAGGCAGCCTCTCAGCTGCGGCATATCAAGAGTTCTCACTGGCCTACATGCAGAAAATCATCGATGGGCTTATCCGCGAATATGAAGGCCGTCGTGTACCGGTGATCCTGTTTACCAAGGGCGGCGGGCTTTGGCTGGAGTCGATGGCCGTCACAGGCGCCGAGGCGTTGGGGTTGGATTGGACCTGCGATATCGGCGCGGCTCGGGCTCGAGTCGGAGACAAGGTATCGCTGCAGGGCAACATGGATCCGAGCGTGCTGTTCGCCAAGCCTGACGCCATTCGCGCCGAGGTCGGCCGTATCCTCACCAGTTACGGGCACGGCAGCGGGCACGTATTCAATCTGGGGCACGGTATTACACCAGAGGTTGACCCAGCCCACGCCGGTGCTTTCATCGACTCCGTGCATGAGCTGTCTGCTAAATACCACGCCTGATCCGCCTGGATGAAAAGAGCCGCTAAAGCGGCTCTTTTCAGTTATGGCTGCTGGTAATGACCTGGTGTGGTGCCCGGTTCGTGTTCATGCAGCAACTTGGTCACGCGTATGTCGCTTATACCTATGACCTCGGCTTGCTCCAGCATCTCCGCTTCGTCGGCTCCCGCATCGGGCATTACAAGGCTGTTTTCAGCATCCCCGTTGTGTAACTCGATCAGATGCCGTGCAGCGCTGGCCTGCGACATCCGCTCATCTTCCGACTCGATAATGTGGTGGCGCGGGTCGTTCTGAAAGATGTAATTGACTTCGAATTTGTGCGATGACTTTCCGAACATGATGGCTCCAGGACGAGTTGTATTCTGTCCTGTTGACTCACGAGTCGAATTATTCGTTCGGTAATGCTGCGGTTTGAGCGACAGTCGGGCTCCTGGGGGCTGCGCTCGCCGGTCAGCGCTAGAGTAGGCTAAGGCATAAACCTACCCAACGATGAGAGAGCCTCTATATGCCTTGTTGTTCCAACCAGCTGAGTAACTGAGCAAGCGGCATCGCACCACCCTGGCGGGAAATTTCCTTGCCATCCTTGAACAGTATCAGGCTCGGGATTGAGCGAATGCCGAGTTGCGCGGAGAGCTGCGGGTTGCCCTCGCTGTCGAGCTTGGCGAATCGGCAGCGTCCCTCGAGCCGTCTGGCAGCCTGCTCGAAGGTTGGGGCAAAGGCCTGGCAGGGTCCGCACCAGCTTGCCCACACATCGACCAGCAACGGTAGCTCGCCCTTGATCTGACGCGCAAAGCTGTCCTGCTCCAGGGTGAACGGCTTGCTGCTCAGCACAGGTGACTTGCAATGGCCGCACCGAGGCATGTCGGTAAGGCGTTCGGCGGGGATGCGGTTGAGCCCCGCGCACTGTGCGCAAGGAACAAGGAGGGCAGTCATGGCATAACTCCGGTTGGCGTGCTTCGAGAGGACGAAGAGTAGGTGGAGTCGGTCCGGTAAATATCAAGTCGGCCACGAAGCGACTTGCGCCACAGCCATATCATGGATGTGCATGTCGAGGCGAAGTGTTCCCTGATGTCCTAAGGCTTCCAGGGACAGGACCAAAAAAAACTCTGCAACGAAACGCGCTGACGCAATTATCGTTCGGCTGTCTGCTCAGGTCTTCACTCGCCGCTCACCGATGAGCATTCCGCACGAGACCGTATAGAGCACTTCTCCGCTCTTTATCATCAAGGGGGCTCTCTCGGTAATTATCGCGCCGTTGCCAAGCATCTCATCGATATGTGCCCGTAGTTGGTTAAAGCGTCTCGTGTATTGGCGATCCATGAAGGGCCTCTTAAGGCTGTAGGTTCTTCACGATCTGACCATCAACCGCCACGTTCGTTGACAGCTGGAAACTACCCTCTCGCCTGAACCTGGCCCTAGACGGCTGCAGGCTGATACAGCAACGGACGCAATATCAAATAGCTACTATACTGTCGAGTCTTCACATAGTGAGCACACTGCAATGAACGCACAGGCCGTCCCGATATTGCTAATGTTTCTGACCGCTGCGTTCTTTGCAGCGTATCTCATGCGCCGAGCGTTTGGTGCGCTTGACCGCCAGAAACAGGCTCCTGAAGCAGAGCCGCTATCAGTAGCGTCGGAGGCTGGCAAGCCAGACCATGATGGCGTAAGAGCGCGCTCAGCCTCGTAGCAGAACGCTTCGATCATGCAAGGCTCTGTCCGCGCTGCTCTGATGGGGAGCGTTTGCGACACAACGTTCCCCGCTGGCGGTGAAGAACCATCGAGAAGCTTATTGGAGCGTTGCTGAGCCAGAAAAAAAGCCGCGCAATGCGCGGCTTTGAAGGTGGTGGGCCCACACGGACTCGAACCGTGGACCAAAGGATTATGAGTCCTCTGCTCTAACCAACTGAGCTATAGGCCCTCAGAGGCCGGCGGATTATACCGGTGGTGTTGCGTGTGCGCCAAGCGCAGCAGAACGCAGCTTGTTGTTTTGTTTGGCCATGAATGCAAAAACCCCGGCCTGGGCCGGGGGTTTGATTTACTCGTCGAGGAAGGAGCGCAGGTGCTCGCTTCTCGTCGGGTGGCGCAGCTTGCGTAGTGCCTTGGCTTCTATCTGACGGATGCGCTCGCGGGTTACATCGAACTGTTTGCCGACTTCCTCGAGAGTGTGGTCGGTATTCATGTCGATCCCGAAGCGCATGCGCAGTACCTTGGCTTCCCTTGCGGTGAGGCCGGAAAGCACTTCGCGAGTGGCTTCCTTGAGACTCTCCACGGTCGCCACGTCGATGGGCGATTGCATGGCGGAGTCTTCAATGAAGTCACCCAGGTGCGAGTCTTCGTCGTCACCGATCGGTGTTTCCATGGAGATCGGTTCTTTGGCGATCTTCAGTACCTTGCGGATCTTGTCCTCAGGCATTTCCATGCGCTCGCCAAGCTCCTCAGGCGTAGGCTCGCGGCCCATTTCCTGCAGCATCTGGCGGGAAATGCGGTTGAGCTTGTTGATCGTCTCGATCATGTGCACCGGGATGCGGATGGTCCGCGCCTGGTCTGCAATAGAGCGAGTGATCGCCTGGCGAATCCACCAGGTGGCGTAGGTCGAGAACTTGTAGCCGCGGCGGTATTCGAACTTGTCCACCGCTTTCATCAGGCCAATGTTGCCTTCCTGAATCAGGTCGAGGAACTGCAAGCCACGGTTTGTGTACTTCTTGGCGATGGATATAACAAGGCGGAGGTTGGCCTCGACCATCTCTTTCTTCGCCCGGCGAGCCTTGGCTTCGCCGATCGACATGCGCCGGTTGATGTCCTTGATGTCGGCGATCAGCAGTGCGCATTCTTCTTCGAGGGCGAGCAGCTTCTCCTGGCAGCGCTGGATGTCTTCCTTGCGTGCCGCGATGGCTTCGGCGTACTTGCTCTTGCCATTGGCAAGTTGATCGGCCCAGCTCAGGTCGGTTTCGTTGTTCGGAAACTGACGCAGGAAGTCAGCGCGCGGCATGCGTGCATCACGCACGCAGATCTGCATGATGGCGCGTTCCTGGGCACGGACTTGGCTCAATGCGTCGCGCACACGGTCGACCAAGGCATCGTACTGCTTGGGGATGAGCTTGATCGGCATGAAGAGCGTAGCCAGCTCCTGAAGGGCATCGGTCGCCTGTTGGCTGCCACGGCCATGCTTCTTCAGGGCCTTTTTGGCGGCTTCGAGCTGTTCGGCAACCGCGCCGAAACGAACGCGAGCAACTTCCGGGTCCGGGCCGCCATCGCCTTCCTCTTCGTCGCTGTCGGAGTCTTCTTCTTCTTCGTCATCCTTATCGTCTGCAGCAGGCTTTGCGGCAGTCTGAGGTGTGACGGGCTCGACTTCTTCCTGCGGGCCGGCTGCGCCGTCGTCGTCAGGGTCTATGTAGCCGCTGAGGATGTCAGATAGCCGCCCACCCTCACTGGTGACCCGATCATAGTCGGCGAGAATGCTGTCTACCGTGCCCGGGAAATGGGCTATGGCGCTCATTACTTCGCGAATGCCTTCCTCGATGCGTTTGGCGATTTCGATTTCGCCTTCGCGGGTCAGCAATTCAACGGTGCCCATTTCTCGCATATACATGCGCACGGGATCGGTGGTGCGGCCAATATCGGTTTCGACAGCGGCAAGTGCCGCTGCGGCTTCTTCCGCTGCGGCTTCATCGGTATCGGCTTCGGCCAGCAACAGGGCATCGGCATCCGGGGCAACCTCGAATACATTGATACCCATGTCGTTGATCATGCGAATGATGTCTTCCACCTGTTCCGGATCGGAAATATCCTCCGGTAGGTGGTCATTGACCTCGGCGTAAGTCAGGTACCCCTGCTCACGGCCACGCTGGATCAATTCTTTGAGACGGGACTGCTGTTGCGCTTTTCCGGACATATAACCCTATCCACTGACGGTTCTGGCGGGCTGAAAACAAGCTGAGCATTATAGCCGAGCAGGGACCTCGCGCGCCAGTTGAGGTCGATTTAGGGCACTCTAAAAACTATCTCCGTTGGCAACACTGCGTTAAAAACAGGCTCGGACTGCTCATTTAGACCACTAAACTCCGTATCCTCGCCTGTTTTTTCCTTGTCTTGCCTGCCTTGCCTACGTTTTTAGACGTGCCCTTTAGCGGGTGCTGAGTTGCGATTTAGCAGGGTGCGCAGCTGATCTTTCTCCTCTGCGCTGAGTTCGCCTTGGCGAGCCTTGCGTAGCAGCGTCTCCAGGCTGCGCTCGCGTTGTCTGGAGGCAAGGCTTGTTATGGTGTCGAAAAACTGTTGTTCAAGGTTGTCGGCCGAAATCAGCCATTCTTTCTCAGCCAGGGCTCGTAAAAGTCGCCCTTGGTCCGTTCCGTGCCAGCGAGCGATCAGCTGCAGGCTTCTGAGCCTTGGGTTTTTCTGCAAAGTGCCGAGCAGTGCAACCAGCAGCTGCGCATAAGTGTCATCTTCGTCGGCAAAGTGGCTGACGTCTTCGACCTTTTGAGCAAGCTCCGGATGATGCAGGAGGGTGCGCAGGGTCGTCAGGGCCGGCGGCTCGACGCTTGTTGGTGTGCGTGGGCCTCGTGGTTTGAAGTCTGGACGCCCGCCGGGTTTTTTCCAGTCCTTTTTCCATTCTTTCTTGTCGCTGCGCCTGGGCTGCGCGGGCTCGGGCGGTGCGTAGTAGTCGCCTTCGTCGTGTGTGGCGCCGGTGTCGTAATAAGCGCTGTCATCGTATTCCGGGGTTGCGCTCGGACTATTGGCCAACGACATGTGCTGGAGCGTTTCGCCTTGCAGGCCGGTGATCTGGCTGAGCCGTTGGCGCATCAGTGCGCGCAGATTCTTACCTGGAATTTTTTCGATCAGCGGCGCTGCCAGGGTCGCAAGGTGGGCCTTGCCTTCCAGTGATCGAGGGTCGGCTTCCTCGCTCAGTTGCTGGAAAAAGTAATCGGCAAGCGGCTGGGCCTGTTGATTGATGCGTGCAAGGAAGGCATCGGTGCCTTCTGCGCGTACCAGGCTGTCCGGATCTTCGCCGTCTGGCAAGAACAGAAACCGTGCGCGGCGACCGTCCTGCAGGTTGGGCAGGGTGGCTTCGAGTGCGCGCCAGGCCGCTTTGCGGCCTGCAGCATCACCATCGAAGCAGAAAAGAACGCTGGGGACGATGCGAAACAGGCGCTTGAGGTGTTCGTCGCTGGTTGCTGTACCAAGGGTTGCCACTGCGTTGCGCAGCCCTTGCTGTGCTAATGCGATGACATCCATGTAGCCTTCCACGACCATGATTTCTTCAAGGTCGCGGTTGGCTTTGCGCGCTTCGTAAAGGCCGTACAGTTCCTGGCCTTTGTGGAATACAGGCGTTTCCGGAGAGTTGAGGTATTTAGGCTTATCGTCGCCAAGTACTCGTCCGCCAAAAGCAATGACGCGGCCGCGTGAATCATGAATGGGGAACATCACGCGATCACGGAAGCGATCATAGCTTCTGCCGCTTTCTGCGTTCTCAATCAGCAGGCCGGCATCGATCATCGCCTTTTGCTGGAGGCTGTCACCACCCAGATGCTTCATCAGGTTGTCCCAGCCGGGTGGCGCGAAGCCAAGGCCGAAATCTCTGGCTATCACGCCGGACAGTCCGCGACCCTTGAGGTATTCCACGGCTGCCTTGCGGGCTGGGTGGTTTTTCAGCGCTTGCCGGTAGAATTCGGCCGCAGCGTTGAGCAAGGGATAGAGCGGCGAGTCCACCGGTTGACGTGGCTTGCGTCCTGGTCCGCTTTCCTCCCGGGGGACCTCCATGCCAGCGCGCTTGGCCAGCTCCTCGACAGCCTGGGGAAACTCCAGGCTGTCGTGGTCCATGATGAACCCGAGCGCGTTGCCGCCAGCGCCGCAGCCGAAGCAGTAGTAGAACTGCTTGTCGGGGCTTACGCTGAACGAAGGCGTCTTTTCCTTGTGGAATGGGCAGCAGGCGGTGTAGTTCTTTCCGGCTTTTTTCAGCTGGATGCGTGAACTCACCACCTCGACAATGTCGGAGCGGTTCAGCAGGTCGTCAATGAAGGATTGCGGAATCAGGCCGGCCATAGGGCTATGAGAATACGCTCGCAGTGATCGGGCCGGAATGAAAAAAACTCCGACTTTTCGCCGTTGGCGAAGCGGAGTTTCCTTCAGGAACGCAAAGCCCGGCAGTTGCCGGGCTTGATGCAACGCTTAGCTGTACCGGATCAGTACAGGCGAACGCTACGGCGCTGTTCGCGCTGCACTTTCTTGGCGTGACGCTTTACCGCTGCTGCAGCTTTACGCTTGCGCTCGGCAGTAGGCTTTTCATAGAACTCGCGGCTACGGACTTCAGCCAGAACACCGGCCTTTTCGCAAGAACGCTTGAAGCGACGCAGAGCTACGTCGAATGGTTCGTTCTCTTTAACTTTAACGTTGGGCATCCAGGACGTACCTTCACTTGTTTACCGGTTACAACGCGCTTCGGCAAATATCGCGAGCACGCTGGTTTTAAGGGTTGCGGATGTTAACGCCTTGACGCATGGAATGCAAAGCCCCCTGAGCGAAAAGCGCTGGTCGGTCGCAGGGCCCGGCGATTAATATGCGCGGCTTCATTCGCTTCTTTAAAGGGTCATGCCCATGTTGGTTCTGGGGCTGGAAACGTCGTGTGACGAGACGGGCGTTGCGCTTTACGACAGCGAGCAAGGTCTACTGGCTGATGCGCTGTTCAGCCAGATCGATCTGCACCGCGTCTACGGCGGGGTCGTGCCTGAGCTGGCTTCACGCGACCATGTCAAGCGCATGCTACCGCTGATCCGCCAGGTGCTCGAGGAGGCCGGGCGCGAGTCGAACCAGATCGATGCGGTTGCCTACACGGCCGGCCCTGGGCTGGTCGGGGCATTGCTGGTCGGCGCTTCCTGTGCCCAGGCCATGGCATTTGCCTGGGGGGTGCCAGCGATCGGGGTGCACCATATGGAAGGTCACCTGTTGGCACCCATGCTCGAGCAGACGCCACCTGCGTTTCCATTCGTTGCGCTGCTTGTATCCGGCGGCCATACGCAGCTGGTTCGGGTCGACGGCATCGGCCGCTATGAGCTGTTGGGAGAGTCGGTCGATGATGCCGCGGGCGAGGCGTTCGACAAGACCGCCAAGCTGATGGGGTTGCGTTATCCCGGCGGTCCGGAAATCGCTGCGCTGGCTGAGCGAGGGACTCCGGGGCGATTTAACTTCCCGCGGCCGATGACCGACCGGCCCGGCCTGGATTTCAGCTTCAGCGGGCTGAAAACGTCCACCCTGACTGCGTGGCAACTATGCCAAAGCAACGGCGACAACGGTGATCAAACCCGTTGTGATATTGCGCTCGCCTTCCAGCAGGCGGTGGTCGATACCTTGACCATCAAGTGCCAGCGCGCCTTGAAACAGACCGGCCTCAAGAGTCTGGTGATTGCTGGTGGCGTAAGCGCTAACCAGTCACTGCGTCAGAGTCTGGAGAAGATGCTTGAGAGCCTGAACGGGAAGGTGTTTTACGCCAGGCCCCGCTTCTGTACGGACAACGGTGCCATGATCGCCTATGCCGGCTGTCAGCGGCTGCTGGCAGGGCAGCATGAGGGGCCGGAAATCTCGGTTCAGGCCCGTTGGCCTATGGAGCAGCTGGCTGCTGTCTAGACAGCAGTTCTAGAAATGCCGCTCCCGGCCGGCACGCAGGTCCTGCAGGTTGTTGCGGTGTCGCCAGATGATCAAGGCAGCAAGCAGCGCCATGGGTACGAATGCAGCGGGTTGTTGCCAGGCCAGCAGAGGCAGGCACAGGGGTAACGCGCACAAGGCGGCAAGGGAGCTGATGCGGCTAAGCTTGAACACCAGCAGCCATGTGCCAAGCGCTACGAATGCGACAGGCCAGTAAAGGCCGAGGAGGGCACCGGCCGCAGTCGCAACGCCTTTTCCGCCGTGGAAGCGAAAGTAAAGAGGGTAAAGGTGGCCAATGACGGCGGCGAGACCGATCCAGGCTTGCTGCTGGAGCGCAAGGCCCAGCGAGGCTGCAAGCAGGACCGGCAGCAGTCCCTTGAGCAGGTCGCCGAACAGCGTCAGCACTGCGAGGCGCCTACCAGCCAGGCGTAGCATGTTGGTCGCGCCGGGATTTCCCGAGCCACTTGAACGCGGATCGGGCGCACCGGCCAGGCGACTGAGTAGAATGGCGAATGACAGGGAGCCGATCAGATAGGCAAGCAGTATCAGTTGCCAGAACATGGCATCCATCCGGGGCAGGGAGCCTTGAGTCTAACGGCGGACGCCAGCGTTGTCGTGCTGTGAGGAGAGAGTTGCGTGGATACAGTTTTCATCGAAGGGTTGGAAGTGGACACGCTGATCGGCGCCTATGACTGGGAGCGCGGCATTCGGCAGTGTCTGCGTCTGGACCTGACCCTGGGCTGGGACATTCGTCCCGCTGCGGCAAACGACGAACTGGACAAGGCGCTGGACTATGCCAAGGTCACGGCTTCCATCGACCGCTTTGCCCAGGCGTCGCGTTTCGAGCTGGTGGAAACCTTCGCCGAACGGCTCGCGGCCTCCCTCATGGATGAGTTCGGCATCACCTGGCTGCGCTTGCGAGTCACCAAGCCGGGCGTCAATACACGTGCCTCGGCACTGGGTGTGGAGATTGAACGCGGATGTCGATGACTCCCGTACTGCTGGGGCTCGGCAGCAATGCTCGGCGCGAACAGCACCTTACCGCTGGTCTCCATGCGTTGCAGCAAATGCTCGGTGACATGAGGTGCTCGCCTGTGTTCGAGAGCCTGGCGGTGGGCTACAAGGGTGAAAACTTCTTCAACCTGGTCGTCTCCGGGACGACGGGGTTGCCACTGATGGAGCTTGATCGCCGACTCAAGTTCATCGAGGCGGACAATGGTCGCTATGCGCCGGACCGCAAGGGCTTGCCGCTGGATATCGATGTGCTGATGTACGGTGATCTGGTCGGCAATTTCCATGGACTGGAGTTGCCGAGGCCGGAAACCCTGAGAAATGCCTTTGTGTTGTGGCCGTTGTCATTGCTGGCGCCAGAGGTTCGGCACCCTGTCGTGGCCAAGACCTTCGCCCAGCTGTGGGGCGAATCGAGCATTGATCAAGAGCTTTGGCCGGTGTCGTTTGACTGGCAAGGTTCAGATCTAACCCCTGACCGTTTGCGGCAATCCTTCCCGGCCCCCTCTGACCGGTAGCCGCTCCGGCCAGCGCTAGGGTGAGGGGCTCCGCTGGCGTTCCGCATAGCGTTCAACGGCGTGCCGCCGTTCGGCTTTGAGCGCCTCACCCAGCTCTGCTCCCTTGTACCCCTGCTCGATCAGCGCCTTGACCTCCACGGCGCGCGCGGCCATGGCGGCACCGACCAGGTATTGCGCCTGCGGATAGGCGGTGGGGGCGCTTCGGGCGTCGCTGCGGGCGATCGTTCGCCATGCTTCTATGCAGAGCTCAAAGCGCTCAGGGCGGCGGTAGATGTCGAAATGCTGCAGCAGCTCGAAAAGCGCCGCGCCCGCGAGTTGCATGGCCATGTCCGCCTGGTGGCGAAAGGCGCCGACCAGCAACGCCAGGTCCTGGCATTCGCGGGGCACCTTGAAGCGCGCGCCGACTTCGGCAATCCGTCCTGAATCCGCAGGCTGATCGAGGCGTGAGGGGATATTTGCGAGCCCATGCAGCAGGCATGCCCAGCGCACGGCGAGCGGCTGCTGGTCGTCTGCGCAATCATGCAGGACGTGGAGAAGCTGCCGACCAGAACTGACCGGCGCTTCGCGATACGTGTCGAACAGCTCATCGATTTCGGGGAACAGCTCCTTAAGCGCGCCGCACCGGCGCAGGACCTGAACGAAGACATCCGGACGTGGCTCCATGAGCGCACGTGATATTTCCTTCCAGCTGCGCTCCGGGGTCAGTGCCTGTAACTCGCCGGATTCGGCGAGTTGGCGCATCAGGTTTTCGGTCTCCGTTGCGACGCGAAAGCCGAGGTCCGCGTAGCGCGCCGCAAAGCGCGCGACACGCAAAATCCGCAGCGGATCTTCAGCGAAGGCGGGCGACACGTGCCTGAGCACGCGGTCGGCGAGGTCCTGCTGGCCGTTGTAGGGGTCGATCAGGTGACCTCTGGCGTCCTCTGCAATAGCGTTGATGGTCAGGTCGCGACGGACCAGATCCTCTTCAAGGGTGACGTCGGGGCTGGCATAAAAGGTAAAGCCGCCATAACCACGACCGCTCTTGCGTTCGGTGCGTGCAAGGGCATATTCCTCGCCGGTTTGCGGATGTAGAAACACCGGGAAATCCGCCCCGACCGGACGGTAACCCTGCGCCTGCATCTGCTCGGCAGTCGAACCCACGACAACCCAGTCCACCTCAGTGACAGGCCGTCCCAGCAACCTGTCTCGTACCGCCCCTCCAACTTTATAGATTTGCATGTCATCCTCCGGAGCGGGGAGGATAAACCAAAGGCGGGGCGGCGACAGGTGTCCCTGTTCAGGTCGGCCTTAGTGCCAGGCTCATGCCGGGAAATCTTGCCTCAGGCTCTGCTTCCGTACGTGGCGGCATGTGGTGGTTGGCCACCACCTTGTCATCCTGCATCGATTGCAGATGGACATCGAATCCCCAAAGCCGGTGCAGGTGCTTGAGTACCTCCTCGGTGGAGCCGCCAAGCGGTTTACGGTCGTGTTGCTGATGACGCAGGGTAAGTGAGCGGTCGCCGCGGCGATCGACACTCCAGACCTGCACGTTCGGTTCACGGTTGCCGAGGTTGTATTGCGCGGCCAGGAGCTCGCGGATAGTGCGATAACCGCTTTCGTCGTGGATTGCAGGCACCAGAAGATCGTCCTTGCGGTCGTCGTCGAGGATGCTGAACAGCTTCAGGTCACGAATCACCTTGGGCGAAAGGAACTGCAGGATGAAGCTCTCATCCTTGAAATTGTTCATCGCGAACTTGACGGTGGTGAGCCAGTCGCTGCCGGCGATATCGGGAAACCAGCGCTTGTCTTCCTCGGTTGGGTTCTCGCAGATCCGGCGAATGTCCTGGTACATGGCGAACCCCAGGGTGTAGGGATTGATACCGCTGTAGTAGGGGCTGTCGAAACCGGGCTGATAGATGACGCTGGTGTGGGACTGAAGGAATTCGAACATGAAGCCGTCGGTCACCAGCCCTTCGTCGTACAGGTCGTTGATCAGCGTGTAGTGCCAGAATGTTGCCCAGCCTTCGTTCATGACCTGCGTCTGCCGCTGCGGGTAGAAATACTGGGCGATCTTGCGCACGATGCGCACTACTTCTCGCTGCCAAGGCACCAGCAGCGGTGCATGTTTTTCGATGAAGTAAAGGATGTTCTCCTGGGGCTCGGCGGGAAAGCGCTGGTCGCGCTGGCGTTCGTCATCTTTCTCGCCGAATTTGGGAATGGTTCGCCACAGATCGTTGATCTGCTTCTGCAGATGCTCTTCGCGATCCTTCTGCCGGCGTCGCTCTTCCTCGGCAGATATCGGGTAGGGCCGCTTGTAGCGGTCGACGCCGTAGTTCATCAGCGCATGGCAGGAGTCGAGCAGATCCTCCACGGCATCGATGCCGTGGCGTTCTTCGCACTGCATGATGTACTGCTTGGCAAACACCAGGTAATCGATGATCGAACTGGCGTCGGTCCAGGTGCGGAACAGGTAGTTACCCTTGAAAAAGCTGTTGTGGCCATAACTGGCATGGGCGATCACCAGTGCCTGCATAGTGATGGTGTTTTCTTCCATCAAATAGGCGATGCAGGGATCGGAGTTGATGACGATCTCGTAGGCCAGGCCCATCTGCCCGCGGGTATAGGATTTTTCCGTGCTGAGGAAATGCTTGCCGTAGGACCAGTGGTGATAGCCAAGCGGCATGCCCACCGAGGCGTAGGCGTCCATCATCTGCTCGGCCGTGATGACCTCTATCTGGTTGGGGTAGGTGTCCAGCGCATAGCGCTCGGCGATGCGACCGATCTCTCGGTCATAGCTCTTGATCAGCTCGAAGGTCCATTCCGAACCGGTGGAAATGGGCTGTCGTTTCATGCTGCGTACCTCAGCTAGCCATGCGCCGCTGGAACAGTTCGCGGAACACCGGGTAAATGTCTCCAGCCGTTACCAGTTGCTGCTGGGCAAACGAATCGGCAAAGGCTTCGGCCACCTGGTTGTATTCGTACCACAGCGCCTGATGCTCGCGCGGGGTGATTTCGACGTAGGTGAAGTATTGGACGAACGGCATGATCTGGTTGATCAGGATGTCCCGGCAGACCGGGGAATCGTCATTCCAGTTGTCGCCGTCGGACGCCTGTGCAGCGTAGATATTCCACTCGTTGACCGGATAACGCTCGGCCATGATCTCCTGCATCATCTTCAGCGCGCTGGAGACGATGGTGCCGCCGGTTTCGCGGGAGTAGAAGAACTCTTCTTCGTCGACTTCCTTGGCACTGGTGTGGTGGCGAATGAACACCACCTCGATCTTGTCGTAGTTCCGCTTGAGAAACAGGTAGAGGAGGATGAAGAATCGCTTGGCGATGTCCTTGGTGGCCTGGGTCATCGAGCCGGACACATCCATCAGGCAGAACATTACCGCCTTGGAACTCGGGTTGGGGTGTTTGACCAGGAGGTTGTATTTGAGGTCGAAGGTGTCGAGAAAGGGGACGCGATGAATGCGGGCGCTGAGTCGCTGCAGTTCCTCTTCCGCGGCCTGGATGTCGCTGAAGTTGGCCGGCTCCTCACGTTTGAGACGCTCCAGTTCGGCCTTCACTTCACGTAATTTGGCGCGGCTGCTGCCTGATAGCGCAATGCGCCGCGCATGGGCCGAGCGCAGCGTGCGCACGATATTGATTCGCGAGGGATTGCCCTCGTTGCTGATGCCTGCACGAACCGTCTTGAAGGTGTCGGTGCCGGTGAGGTGCCGTTTGACCAGGTTGGGCAGCTCCAGATCCTCGAACATGAAATCCAGAAACTCTTCCTGAGTGATCTGGAACACGAAGTCATCCATGCCCTCGCCACTGTTGCTGGCCTGGCCTGCGCCCTGGCCGCCACCTCCGCCTTGTGGGCGGGGAATCCGCTCACCGGCGATAAAATCCTTGTTGCCTGGATGCACGATGGTCTGCCGGCCACCGCGGCCGTGATGAAGAATCGGCTCGTCGATATCCCGCCCTGGGATACTTATCTGCTCCCCATGTTCCATGTCTGTGATGGAGCGCCGGCCTACGGCTTCCTCCACGGCCTTCTTGATATGCCCTCGGTAGCGCTGCAGAAACCGCTGGCGGTTGACGGTGCTTTTGTTCTTGCCGTTCAAGCGGCGGTCGATCACGTAACTCATAGGCCCCTCCGGGGCAGCTGGAAGCTGGAAGCTAGAAGCTGAAAGCGTGCTGCTTTCTTCCAGCTTCTAGCTTCAGACTTCAAGCTGCTGTTACTGCGATTTACGTACCCGCAGATACCATTCCGACAGCAGTCGTACCTGCTTTTCGGTATATCCGCGCTCGACCATGCGCACGACGAAGTCGTTGTGCTTCTTCTGATCCTCCTTGCTGGCCTTGGCGTTGAAGCTGATGACCGGCAGCAGGTCCTCGGTGTTGGAGAACATCTTCTTCTCGATCACCACGCGCAGCTTCTCGTAGCTGAGCCAGGATGGGTTCTTGCCGTTGTTGTTGGCTCGGGCGCGCAGCACGAAGTTGACGATCTCGTTGCGGAAATCCTTCGGATTGCTGATACCGGCCGGCTTTTCGATTTTTTCCAGTTCTTCGTTCAGCGCCATGCGGTTGAGGATTTCGCCGGTTTCCGGGTCCCGGTATTCCTGGTCCTGAATCCAGAAGTCTGCATACAGCACGTAGCGGTCGAAGATGTTCTGGCCGTACTCGCTGTAGGACTCCAGATATGCTGTCTGGATCTCCTTGCCGATGAACTCGACGTAGCGTGGCGCCAGGTACTCCTTGATGAAGCGCAGATAGCGCTCGCGAACCTCCGCGGGGAACTGTTCCTGCTCGATCTGCTGCTCCAGCACATAGAGCAGGTGTACCGGGTTGGCAGCGATCTCGTGGGGGTCGAAGTTGAAAACCTTGGACAGGATCTTGAAGGCAAACCGGGTGGAAAGCCCATTCATGCCCTCATCGACACCAGCGGTGTCCCGGTATTCCTGGATCGACTTGGCCTTGGGATCGGTGTCCTTGAGATTCTCGCCGTCGTACACCCGCATCTTCGAATAGATGTTGGAGTTTTCCGGCTCCTTCAGCCGGCTCAGCACCGAGAACTGCGCCAGCATCTTCAGCGTATCCGGCGCACAGTGCGCCTTGGACAGGGAGCTGTTGAACAGCAGCTTGTCGTAGATCTTTATCTCGTCGGTGACCCGCAGGCAGTAAGGCACCTTGACGATGTAGATACGGTCGATGAAAGCTTCGTTGTTCTTGTTGTTGCGGAAGGTGTGCCATTCCGACTCGTTGGAGTGGGCCAGCAGGATGCCGTTGTAGGGAATGGCGCCGAGACCCTCGGTGCTGTTGTAGTTGCCTTCCTGGGTGGCCGTCAGCAGCGGGTGCAGCACCTTGATCGGTGCCTTGAACATCTCGACGAACTCCATCATGCCCTGGTTGGCGCGGCACAGCGCGCCCGAGTAGCTATAGGCATCGGCGTCGTTCTGCGGGAATTCCTCCAGCTTGCGGATATCCACCTTGCCCACCAGCGCAGAAATATCCTGGTTGTTCTCGTCGCCGGGCTCGGTTTTGGCGATGGCGATCTGATTGAGGATCGACGGGTACAGCTTGACCACGCGAAACTGGCTGATATCGCCACCAAATTCCTGCAGACGTTTGGTGGCCCAGGGAGACATGATCGAGGTCAGGTAGCGGCGCGGGATGCCGTAATCCTCTTCGAGAATGTCGGCGTCTTCGGCGGGATTGAACAGCCCCAGCGGCGACTCGAAAACCGGGGATCCCTTGATGGCGTAGAAAGGCACTTTTTCCATCAACTGCTTGAGCTTTTCGGCCAGTGACGACTTGCCGCCACCCACCGGGCCGAGAAGATAGAGAATCTGCTTCTTCTCTTCCAGTCCCTGGGCTGCATGGCGGAAGTAGGAGACGATCTGATCGATGCAGTCTTCCATGCCGTGGAAGTCTTCAAAGGCCGGGTAGCGGCGGATCACCTTGTTGGAAAAGATGCGCGACAGTCTTGGGTCCGTCGACGTGTCGATTACCTGTGGCTCGCCGATCGCCATCAGCAGGCGCTCGGCAGCAGTGGCGTAGGTACCCCGGTCTTCCTTGCACAGATCGAGGTATTCCTGAAGCGAATACTCTTCCTGGCGTGTTGCTTCGAATCGTTGCTGGAAATGGCTGAAAATGCTCATTGACTTCACCTCGGACGATGCTCGGAGCCGGTGTTGTCATCTGGCATTCAGGTACCGGCCGACTATCGGCCTGTGGAGTCCCCCCGAACACCTGATGGTCGAAACTTGAGGCCCGTTAGCCGCAGGACGGCTTCATCTGTATGGATGGCCTGACTGAAGGATAGTTCGGATTCGGCACATTCAAGGGCAAGGAGGCGCTATTACCGCTGCGTTTCGTCGGAAGGAAGGCTCAAGGCCGCGCCCTGTGCGGCCTCTGGCAGAAAATATTTTTTAGGCAGGATCGCTTTGTTCGACTTCATCAGGAAAGGCCTGGCGCCACAGTTCGAAGCCTCCATCGAGGCTATAGACGTCCGAGAAACCCTGTTTCACCAGGTAGGCTGCAGCACTCTGGCTGGAGTGCCCGTGATAGCAGGTCACAATCAGCGGATGGTCGAGGTCGGCTGTGGCGATGAAGTCGGGCAGCGAGTGGTTGTCCAGATGAGTGGAGCGGCTGATGTGTCCAGCGGCATAGCTCCCGGCGTCGCGGATATCGACCACGACGCCGCCCCGGTCACGCAACGCCTGCGCCTGTTCCGGTGAGATGCGCTTGAAGTCCGTCATGCTTTTGCCTCGCAGTCGCAGTGGTATAGCTCGTTGCTGTCAATGTTCATCAGTGTCATGGAATTGCCCCAGACGCAGCCGGTGTCCAGAGCAAACACGTTCGGCTCATCGCAATGACCTTCCAGTGCGGCCCAGTGACCAAAAATGATCTTGGCTCCGCGCGCTTTACGCGTGGGGTGGCTGAACCAGGGCGCAAAGCCATCGGGCGCCGAGTCGAGTCCTTCCTTGGCATCCAGATCGAGCGTACCGTCGGCCTTGCAGAAGCGCATGCGCGTGAAATAGTTGGTAATCACGCGCAGTCGCGGAATACCGTGCAGGTCCTTGCTCCACTTGGCCGGCTGGTTTCCGTACATGCCGTCGAGAAAGGGTTGCAGCAATGCATCATCGCGAAGCGCCTGTTCGACCTCGGCTGCCCGACGCAGGGACTTGCTCAATGTCCATTGGGGCGGGATACCGGCATGCACCATTGTGGTTTCACGCACGGGGTCGTGATGGATGAGTTTTTGCTGGCGCAGCCAGTAGATCAGGTCGGCGCGGTCGGGTGCGTCGAGAATCGCCTGCAGCGTGTCGGACTTTTTCAGCCGTTCGACGTTGTTGGCGACAGCGAGCAGATGCAGATCGTGGTTGCCAAGAACTGTAATTCCCGAGCTGCCAAGGTCATGCGCGAAACGCAACGCCTCAAGAGACTGAGGTCCACGGTTGACCAGGTCACCAGCCAGCCACAGGCAGTCGCGGGACGGGCTGAAATCGACGCGTTCCAGCAGGCATTGCAGAGGGGTAAGGCAACCTTGCAGGTCACCGACAGCATAGGTAGTCAATGCAGAGCTCCGGGTACGGCCAGCCTGAACGGCGCAATCAGGGCGTCGAAGCGGTGCCCATCTTCGGCGAGCATCTGATAACTGCCTTGCATGGTGCCAACACGGGACGCCATCAGCGTACCGCTGGTATATACGTGGCGCTGGCCTGGGGCGAGGACCGGCTGCTCGCCAACTACGCCGTCGCCGCGTACTTCCTGCACCTGTCCGTCGCCGTCGGTGATGATCCAGTGGCGTGACAGCAGCTGCGCAGTGAGCTGGCCATTGTTTTCAATGGTTATGGTGTAGGCAAAGGCAAAACGGTTTTGTTCCGGCTGCGACTGGTCTGCCAGATAGGCCGTGCGGACGCTAACGTCGATCCGATAGCGAAGGTCTTCGGGCATGGTGACTCCTGCTTGTGGGTTCGCCTTCAGGCGCGGGTGCAGCTGCGGGCGGAAAGTTGATCCGACAATCTTACGAACGCGGCCAGGTCCAACTGTTCCGGGCGCAGACTGCCGTCGACCTCCGCCGCGGCGATGGCATCCGCATCCAGTAGCCCCTTGAGGGTGTTACGCAGCGTCTTGCGGCGTTGATTGAAGGCCTGCCGGACAACGGTCTCCAGCTGCCTGTGGTCCTGGGCCGGATGGGGCAACACCTCATGCGGGACCAGGCGAACGATAGCCGACTCGACCTTGGGCGCAGGGTTGAAGGCGCCGGGGCCAACGTTGAACAGATGTTCGACGCGGCAGTGGTATTGCACCATGATCGACAGCCGGCCCCAGTCACCTCCGCCCGGTGCCGCTGCGAGGCGCTCGACCACTTCCTTCTGCAACATGAAATGCATGTCGCGGATCAGGTTGGCATGATCGAGCAGATGAAAGATCAGCGGTGTGGAGATGTTGTATGGAAGATTGCCTACGATGCGCAGGCTGTCTGGCTCCGAGCTCAGCTGGGCGAAGTCGAACTTCAGCGCATCGCCCTGGTTCAGCGCAAAGTTGTCGCGGTCGGCGAATTTCTGCTTGAGGATCGGAATCAGGTCGAGGTCCAGCTCGACCACGTCCAGGTGCGCACCGCTGTCGAGCAAGCCTTCGGTCAGTGCGCCCTGGCCCGGGCCGATCTCGACGATCCGCTCCCCCTGCTTGGCGTGGATGGCGCGAAGGATGCGATGAATCACGCCAGCGTCGTGGAGGAAGTTCTGGCCGAAACGCTTTCGCGCGCGGTGTTGGTAATCGGACATCGGAAGCTCCAGGGGGCAGCTCGAAGCCAGGAGCTTAGAGCTGGAAGCGAAAAGGCGCGCATTTTAGCAGCCCGTAAGAAGAGAAAGACGAGAAAGGCGCAGGAGGACGAAAAGGGGCGGGACGACTCGGGGACCTTTGCGCAGAAGCCATTCGCCAAACTGATTTGCTTCCAGCTTCCAGCTTCCAGCTTCCAGCTATCGCGCCATCTGATACGCGGTGTCCAGTGCGACCTGAAGGCTGCCGGTGTCGATTCGCCCGGTACCGGCAAGGTCCAGTGCGGTTCCATGGTCGACCGAGGTGCGCACGATGGGCAACCCAAGGGTGACGTTCACCGCAGCGCCGAAGCCTTTGTATTTAAGTACCGGCAAGCCCTGGTCGTGATACATCGCCAGCACGGCGTCGCAGTGCTCAAGGTGCTTTGGTGTGAACAGCGTGTCTGCGGGCAGCGGTCCGACCAGATCGAGGCCTTCGTTTCTCAGGCAGCTCAGCGCAGGTTCGATGACGTCGATTTCCTCGCGCCCCAGATGACCCCCTTCGCCCGCGTGGGGGTTCAGCCCACAGACGACTATGCGGGGGTGGGGTATGCCAAACCTGGTGACGAGATCGTGATGGAGAATCCTGGTCACTCGTTGCAGCCGCTCGCCGGTCACGGCGCTCGCCACATCCTTGAGAGGGAGATGAGTTGTCACCAGGGCTACGCGCAACCCGCGAGTCGCCAGCATCATCACTACCTGTTCGGTGGCGGTCAGCTCCGCGAGAAATTCGGTATGTCCTGAAAACGCGACGCCCGCCTCGTTGATCACGCCTTTGTGCACGGGCGCGGTGATCATGCCGGCAAAGCTGCCGTCCAGGCAGCCCCGACCGGCGCGCGCCAGGGTCTCGAGAACATATGCTGCATTGGCCGGGTTGAGCGTGCCTGCCACCACTGGTTCGGCAGGCAGCGTATCCCAGACATACAGCGCACCGGCGGAGGCAGGGCGATCCGGCCACCCCTGGGGGCCTACAGTCAGGATCTGGATGTTCAAGCCCAGCGCCTTGGCACGGTCGCGCATCATATCGGCGCTGGCTATGGCGATCAGGATGTGAGGATGTGTCTGGCCTGCCAGCAGCAAACAGAGGTCGGGACCGATGCCGGCGGGTTCGCCGGGCGTGAGGGCGAAGCGTTTGGCGATCATGACGGTGCCTTCAGGCTGGTGAAAAGAGGCGGGCCGGCCGATTGGCCGGCCCGTCGAGGCGAAACAGGAGCAAGGTCAGCGTGACCGTCGTGATCAGATCTTGATTTCGACGTACGCCTCGTCGCGTATCTGGCGCAGCCAATTCTGCAATTCTTCTTCGTACTTGCGATTGCGCAGCAGGTTCAACGCCTGTTGTTCACGGAACTCTTCGCTGGCGTCCGTGGCGCGGCGGCCGAGCACTTCCAGAATGTGCCAGCCGTACGGCGTCTTGAACGGTTCAGACAGCTGGCCGCTGGGCGTGTTCGTCATCACCTCGCGGAACTCCGGCACCAGCGAGTTGGGGTCGATCCAGTTCAGGTCGCCTCCATTGAGTGCCGAGCCGGGATCTTCGGAGAAATTCTTCGCCAGTTCGGAGAAGCTTTCGCCTGCCTGTATACGGTCGCGCAACCGCTCGATCAGACGACGGCTTTCTTCCTCGCTGCGGATCTGGCTCGGCTTGATCAGGATGTGGCGAACATGGACTTCGTCACGTACCTGCGTCTCGCCGCCGCGCTTGTCGAGCACCTTCAGCAGAATGAAGCCCGGCGGAGTACGCACCGGTTGGGTAACCTCCCCGACCGACATCGAGCTGACTTCGCTGTCGAACGGCGGCGGCAGCTGGGCTGCTTTACGCCAGCCCATGTCGCCACCTTCCAGCGCGTTTTCACTGGCTGAGCGCGAGACGGCCAGCTTGGGGAAGTCGGCACCCTGCTGAAGCTGCTGGTAGGTGTCCTGAGCAATTTTCTCAGCTGCCTGGATCGTCGCTGAATCAGCTGATTCAGGTACCGGAATCAGGATATTGGCCAGACGGTATTCTTCAGACAGTTGCAGCTTGCCAAGATCGGAGGCGAGGAAGTTTTCAACCTCCTGATTCGAGACCTGCACCCGTTCAGCGATTCGCCGCTGACGCACCCGGCTGATGACCATCTCCCGGCGAATCTGCTCGCGCGCAGCGTCCAGACTCAAACCGTCGCGCTCCAGCGCAGCCCGAAACTGGTCAAGGCTCATGTTGTTGCGTTGAGCGATGGTGCCCATGGCCTGGTTGAGTTCTTCATCAGAAATGCGGATGCCTGAGCGCTCACCGATCTGCAGCTGCAGATTCTCGGTAATCAGTCGTTCGAGAACCTGCTGCTGCATGACCTCGGCGGGCGGCATCTCGGCATCGCGCTTTTCGATGGTCTGTTGAACCTCGCGTAGACGCTGCTCCAGTTGGCTCTGCATGATGACATCGTTGTCCACGATGGCAACGATGCGGTCCAGCGGCCGAACTTCGGCCGAGGCGGTGCTGAGAGCAGCTGCGCTGCTCAGCAGAAGGGCGCCCGCCAGCAGGGGGCGCAGGAAATCAGAAAGCTTGATCTTCACGTTCACGGTAGCCTTGTATGCCTTCGTCGAGGAATGTCTCGGTGGAGCTGCCGAACACGCCGCCGAGTCCCTTGAGGACGATTTGCAGGAAGATGCCGTTGTCCGGCTCATCATTCTGCGATGGGTTGAGACTGGTTTCGTCGTAATCGATCCAGTAGCGGTTAATCAGGCGCAGTTTCCAGCAGCAATTGTCGTACTCGAAACCGCCGAAGGCTTCCAGCGTGCGGTTGCGGCTGTAGTCATGCTGCCAGCGTGCGATCAGGCTCCACTGCGGCAGGATTGGCCAGATCGTGGAGATGTCGTGCTGGTTGATCTTGTAGTAGTCCTCGATGTACTCAGGCGAGCCCGGCGTACCGTAGTCGCCGCCGTAGGTCCACTGGCCGGTGGCCTGGTCGAAGCGAACGGTGTCGTTGCGATAACGGTAGCCGAAGTTGACGATCTTCCGCGGGTTGTCGGCCGGCTGGTAGTGGAACATGGCGCTGCCTGAACGCGTACTGCCTGCATCCGGATCCCAGTTGAAGCTCGAGGTGAAGTGCCAGTCGCGGTTATAGCGGTACAGGTACTCAAGGGCATAAGGCGACACGTCAGAGGTCGAGCCCGGACGATCCTCAAGATTGGGTAGCTGCACTTCACGATCGCGGAAGTAGATGATCTGGCCGAAACTCAAGCGCTGACGCTCCAGCCCGTTCGGCTCGATCCAGCGATTGGTCACGCCCAGCGACAGCTGGTTGGCATCACCGATCCGGTCGTTGCCCGAGAAGCGATTTTCCCGCCACAGCGAGGAGTAGCTGAAGGTGTTCTCGCCGGTATCGAACACCGGGATGTCATCCTGGTCTTCTTCTGGCACGTACAGGTAGAACATCCGCGGCTCGAGGGTCTGACGATAGTCCTTGCCAAACCACTGGGTGTCGCGATCGAAATACAGGCCGCTGTCGACGCTGAAAATCGGCACGCTACGGTCAGGCGAGTCATTGAACTCGGCCACTTGGCTGCGGCCGGTATTGTCCAGCGTGAGGTCATACCTGGTGTATGCGTATTTCAGCGACGGTTTGACGAAACCCCAGGACCAGTCGAG
Organism: Stutzerimonas sp. C6.4V; assembly: GCF_058536345.1. NCBI lineage: Bacteria > Pseudomonadati > Pseudomonadota > Gammaproteobacteria > Pseudomonadales > Pseudomonadaceae > Stutzerimonas > Stutzerimonas sp. C6.4V. The sequence continues at coordinate 3,290,926 of NZ_JBZUBM010000001.1, read as the reverse complement.
GGGCAGGCTGACGCCCGGCTCAAGATGTAGACGCTCGCCTTCCGCACGATTCAGCCCGGCAAGCCGCGCGTCGTACCACAACTGTTCAGGCGTGCCTGTATTGCCATATTCGTCGGTGAAATATCCGCTGCGCAGGCTGCGCTGAAAACTGACGAATTCAGTGTTATACGCAAACTGCAAACCGCCCGGCTGGAACGGCAGTGCGCCGTTGAGCGTCAGCTGCGGCAGGCGCTCATAGGGAGTGACGTCGGCGATGGTGGCGCGCTCGTAAGCATGCACGTTCAGTCGCGCTGTGTAGTTTGCTGCGCGATAGGTAAGGGTGCCGCGCTGGTCCAGGTGATCGGGCTGGTCGATGCCCAGCTGGGTGTCCAGATCCTGGAAGTAATAGGGGTCGCTGATGTCGGTGTAGTCGACTTCTGCCAGCCAGCGGTTATCCAGGCCGGTGCGGTGTTGCCAGCTGTACATCCAGCGCTGGTCTTCGTACTCAGACTGCAGCTCGCGATCGTCGTTGCTGTCGTTCAGGTAGGCGGCGCCAAACTGGCCGTCACTGTTGCGGGTCAGGTAGCGGAACTCACCCTCCATCAGCAGGCCGCGGTCGGTCATGTAGTTCGGGTAGAGCGTGGCGTCGAAATTGGGGGCCAGGTTGAAGTAGTACGGCGTCACCAGGGACAGCCCGGTATCGCTGGAAGAGCTGATGCTTGGCGCAAGGAAGCCGGACTGGCGGCGGTCATCTATCGGGAAAAAGATATAGGGGGTGTAGAACACCGGAACGCCCTTGACCCGCAGCGTCACGTTGGTTGCCGAGCCGAAGCCGGTGGCAGGGTTCAGCGTCACGTTGTTGCCTTGCAGATACCAGTCGTTGTCGCCTGGCTCGCAGCGGGTATAGGTCCCGTCCTTGAGGCGGATGATGGCGTCATCGGTGCGTTTGGCATACAGCGCGCTGCCGCGGACCTTGCCTTCGTGAACGACATACTCGGCATTCTCCACCTGGGCTTCCCCGGTGTCGAGGAACAGCTCGGCGCGGTCTCCGACCATCAGGGCACCCTGGTCACGCAGACGCACGTTGCCTCTCAGCTCGCCGCGGTTTTCCAGCTGATACAGGTTTGCCTCATCGGCTTCGGCCTGGATACTGCCCTGGCGAAGCACCACGTCCCCTGCCAGCGTGGCGATTTCCTGCTGCTGCTCGTAGCGGGTTGCCTTGGCCGAAACGTATGTGGGTGCTTCGCTCATCGGTGTTTCATCGAACTGACCGGGACGGTTCGGTTCAACATAGGTGCCGGCGCAGTAGGGGCCGGTCTCGGCCAGCTGGGCATTGGTCAGCTGATCGCGCGGCACCCAGTCAAGGTGACTGTAATCGGCGCTGCGTGAGGCCAGGGCCCGCCCTCTGCTTTCGTTGACCAGCCTGGTGGTCGCTACCTGACGTTGTGCCTTGCGCGCCGGCTGTTGAGCGGATGCGGTCGTGCTGCCAGCGGTGCTTACGCTATGGGCTGGACGTGAAGGCAGTGCTGGACTGGCCGCGTCAGACGAACAGTTCCAACCGCCGCCGGTGCCGGGCTGGCAGGCGAACTGTTCGGCTGCGATCGCCAGAGGCATCGCTACCGGTTGCAGAGCAAGTAGCCCGCCGGTAACCAATAGAGGGAATTTTTTACGAAAAGCGGGATATTTGACTGCCATCTTGTTTTTTGGTCCGTGCTTGCGGCGAGCCATCGGCCGGGCTGGGCCGCACGCCTCTCGATGGGCTGAAAAAGATGCTGGATAATAAAGCATGACCTGCCTATCGGCTAGCGCCGTGGAGAGCCCCTGAAATGCCGCAACATGATCAACGCCTGCTGGACCTCAACGCCTGGCTGAAGCCTCATCTAAGCGACCTATTCCAACGTCAGGGCTGGGGGGATGTGCCCGATTCGACGCTGGTCCCGGCCAGCAGCGATGCCAGTTTTCGTCGCTATTTCCGTTGGGAGACGCCGCAGCGCAGCTTCGTGCTGATGGATGCACCGCCTCCTCAGGAGAACTGCCGGCCGTTCGTCAACATCGCGGCCTGTCTTGCTGGCGCTGGCATCCACGTGCCTGAGATTCTGGCCGCCGACCTTGACCGCGGGTTCCTGCTGTTGAGTGATCTGGGGCGGCAAACCTATCTGGACGTGATCGACGCAGGCAACGCGGACGAGCTGTTCGCCGATGCCATGGAGGCGCTGCTGACCTTCCAGGACGGCGCCGATCCGTCTGGCTTGCCAGCTTATAACGAGGCACTGTTGCGCCGGGAGTTGCAATTGTTTCCCGAGTGGTATGTGCAGCGCCATCTTGGGCACAGCCTCACCGCGGTCGAAGAGCAACTTTGGGAGCGCAGCTGCCGCGTGCTGATCGACTCGGCACTGGCGCAGCCTAGGGTATTGGTGCATCGCGACTATATGCCGCGAAACCTGATGGTCAGCGAGCCGAACCCCGGTGTACTGGATTTTCAGGACGCAGTGCTCGGCCCGGTGACCTACGACATAACGTCCCTGTTCAAGGACGCGTTTGTCAGCTGGCCCGAGGAGCGCGTGCTTGGTTGGCTGCAGAGTTATTGGGATGCCGCGCGGGCGAGGGGCATCCCTGTGCAGGAGAGCTTTAGCGAATTTCACCGTGCCAGCGACTTGATGGGGCTTCAACGCCACCTCAAGGTCATCGGTATCTTTGCTCGCATCTGCCACCGCGATGGAAAACCCCGATACCTGGGTGACGTGCCGCGCTTCTTTGCCTATCTCGACACCGTCCTGGCACGACGTCCCGAGCTGGCTGATCTGAAGCAACTCCTGCAAGGGCTGCCGAGGGAGCGGACAACAGCATGAAAGCAATGATTCTCGCTGCAGGCCGGGGAGAACGCCTCCGTCCGCTTACGCTTCATACGCCCAAGCCTCTCGTGCGAGTTGGAGGCATGCCACTGATCGAGTACCACATAAGGGCGCTGGCCAAGGCCGGTTTTGATGATCTGGTGATCAATCACGCCTGGTTGGGCGCCCAAATCGAGAGCCACCTTGGCGATGGTGCCGATCTGGGCGTGCACATCCGCTATTCGCCAGAAGGGGAGCCGCTTGAAACCGGAGGCGGTATCCATCGGGCGCTGCCCTTGCTGGGAGAGGAACCCTTCGTCCTGGTCAATGGCGATATCTGGACCGATTACGACTTCAGCTGCCTTAACAGGCCTCAGTCAGGACTGGCTCATCTTGTACTGGTGGATAACCCGGCGCACCACCGCGAAGGAGATTTTGCCTTGATCGACGGCATCGTCCGTGACGAGTCGACAGCCGCGCTTACCTATAGCGGCATCGCCGTGCTCAGCCCGCGGTTGTTCGTGGGCTGTACGGCGGGCGCTTTCAAGCTGGCGCCCTTGCTGCGCAGAGCCATGGCGGAGGGGCAGGTCAGTGGCGAGCATTACCGGGGGCGCTGGATCGACGTCGGCACCCATGAGCGCCTGGCTGAAGTCGAGCGCGTGCTCGAGGCGCAGCGCTAGTGTTCTGGCCGATCACGCTGCTGGGCGCCCTGGCCGGCTGGCTGCTGGCGAGCATTCCAGGGGCTTTGCTGGGGGCGCTTGTCGGGCAGGTGCTGGATCGCCGTCTCGGAATCGATTCGTGGGCGAACTTGCGGAAACGGCTTGCCGGTGCCAAGCCCGTCATGCCAGGCAACGACTTGCTGTTCTTCTTGCTCGGGCGCCTGGCAAAAAGCAGCGGGCGGATCAGCGAGGCGCACATCCAGGCCGCGCGCAGGGAGATGCAGCGTCTACGGCTGTCGGCCGGACAGCAGCGGGCTGCCATCGATGCCTTCTATCGCGGCAAGTCAAGCGGCGAGGGGCTGCGAGAGCCGCTGCAGCGGTTGCGGGGTCGCCAGGATGAAGCGAAGGCCGTGCTCCAGGCGTGCTGGCGCATGGCAAGGGCGCAAGGGCACGTTGACGCGCGCGAACATGAACTGATCATGCTCTGGGGCAAGTGGATGGGCTGGGACTCGGCGGCAATCGCAGCCCTGGACCAGCACAGAAGCCGCGCCCAGGGTGCCCCGAGCAACCTGGGCGGCGCATACGAGCAGGCCTTGCGGTTGCTCGAGGTGCGTGCAGACAGCGAGCCGCAAGTCATCAAGCGAGCCTACCGGCGGCTGCTCAGTAAACACCACCCTGACAAGCAGGCCGGGGCGGGTGCGACACCGTCGCAGGTGCGCGAGGCCACGGAGCGGACCCGCGAGCTGCACAACGCCTACAGCCTGATCCGTGAGCGACGGGGCTTCCGCTGAGCCGCTATTGCTTGTCCAGCCAGCCCCGAATGCGCCGCAGCAGCCTTTCCCGATCAATCTCGACATTGCCGGTCGGCGGCGGCAGTTTCACCTGGCGGTAGGACGGATGCTGGAGGCGTCGGCTGGCATTCAACCGCTCGCGGGCGGCCGATAAGGTGGCGCTTCTCTCCTCTGAATAGAAGTCGCCGGTAGCCAGTTTGAGTGCCGGAACCAGCTGTGCGACAGCTTCCTGCTGTCCCTCGGGCTGACGTGGCTGGATCATCAACAGGTGCTTGACGTCCGCGGGTGCCAGTTGTTGCAGGTAGCGGGCCGCCCAGTACGCGCCGGTGCCCTGTCCAAGAAGCACGAGGGTGGTCGGCTGCTTGCTGCGGGCGAACGCCAGGGCAGCCTCGATACGTTCATTGATCTGCTCGGCCGGGTCGGCGTTTGGTAGTTCCGGTTCGACGGCAGCGGGCGCCTCTGGCGTTTCAAGCGGCGGTTCGGTGGGTGGCGTTGCAGTTTCCTCTGGCAGATAGCCGGCCTCGCTCGGTGGTTGAACGTCGGGCTGACCTTCGTTCGCTGCCTCGCTTTGTCTGGAAGCCGACACGTCCGCCGGGTCACCTGACGCAGCGGTCATTGGAATAAGATTCGGCGAGTCTGGCAAGGTCAGGCTCAATGTATGCCAACCGTGATCCGGCAGCCCCCGGCGTAGCGGCCCGATGCCGCGCGGCCAGTCTGCCGTCTCCCCATCGCCAGGGACCAGAATGATCGCCCCTTTCGGCTCAGCCACATTGGCAGGTCGCCAGAGCGCGACGAACTCATCTGAACCTGCTTTCAGGCTGAGGAACTCCTCAGGCGGCAGTTGCTGTAACAAGCCGGCGACGATCGTGTCGCTGCGTGAGGGCAGTGCGGGCCGCTCGGCTGCTACCGGGGCAGTGTCGGGGTCCGCGTCGGCCGGCTCGTCCGCGGCACTGATGGACCAGGCTGTCAGTGTTGCAGACAGGGCGACAGCCCACCGAATTGAATCGCGAAAACGAGGCATTGGAACTCCATAAATTAGACGCAACAAGGTCTCTGGAAATTGCGTCGCGGACACCTGGCTTGGGGTGATGCGTACAGTATTGCTGGGTCAAACAGATGCACAGCCAATGGGCAATGCTTGCGCAGCAAGCTCCCAGAAGAAAGCGCAGAAATCGAGCGTGCAAAATAATGCACGGAGTTTTACTGTAATCCGAACGCTCCGGAGGGTGCGGCAGTCGATCATCGTATGCTGCCGTGCCCGCTTCCTGGCGTCCTTCATGACCCGTGCCGACGATGAGCGGCTACCGAGGAGCTTATGAGCAAGACCAACGAATCCCTGATGCAACGCCGTGTCGCCGCCGTCCCCCGTGGCGTCGGTCAGATCCACCCGATCTTTGCCGACCACGCGAAGAACAGCAGCGTGGTGGATGTGGGGGGCCGCGAGTTCATCGATTTCGCCGGCGGCATCGCCGTGCTGAATACCGGCCACCTGCACCCGAAGATCGTCAAGGCGGTGGAAGACCAGCTGCACAAGCTCACCCACACCTGCTTCCAGGTGCTGGCCTACGAACCGTACGTCGAGCTATGCGAGAAGATCAATGCGCGGGTGCCGGGTGATTTCGCCAAGAAGACCCTGCTGGTCACCACCGGCTCCGAGGCCGTGGAGAACGCGGTGAAAATCGCCCGCGCCGCCACCGGCCGTGCTGGTGTGATTGCCTTCACCGGCGCCTATCACGGCCGCACCATGATGACCCTCGGCCTGACCGGCAAGGTCGCCCCGTACTCCGCCGGCATGGGCCTGATGCCGGGCGGGATCTTCCGTGCGCAGTATCCCTGCGCGATCCATGGCGTCAGCGTCGATGAGTCGATCGCCAGTATCGAGCGCATCTTCAAGAACGATGCCGAGCCGCGCGACATCGCCGCGATCATCGTCGAGCCGGTGCAGGGCGAGGGCGGCTTCAATGTCGCGCCGAAGGATTTCATGGCCCGCCTGCGCGCGCTCTGCGACGAGCACGGCATCCTGCTGATCGCCGACGAGGTGCAGACCGGCGCCGGGCGCACCGGCACCTTCTTCGCCATGGAACAGATGGGCGTGGTCGCCGACCTGACCACCTTCGCCAAGTCGGTCGGCGGCGGCTTCCCGATTGCCGGCGTGTGCGGCAAGGCCGAGATCATGGATGCCATCGCGCCCGGCGGGCTGGGCGGCACCTATGCCGGCAACCCGCTGTCCTGCGCGGCGGCGCTGGCGGTCATGGAAATCTTCGAGGAGGAGCAGCTGCTCGACCGCTGCAAGGCCGTGGCGGAGAAGCTCACCGCCGGCCTCAAGGCGATCCAGGCCAAGCACAAGGAGATCGGCGAGGTGCGCGGCCTCGGCGCGATGATCGCCATCGAGCTGTTCGAGGATGGCGACCTGGCGCGACCGGCCGCGGCGCTGACGTCGCAGATCGTCGCCCGGGCGCGGGAGAAGGGCTTGATCCTGCTGTCCTGCGGTACCTACTACAACGTGCTGCGCGTGCTGGTGCCGCTGACAGTCGAGGACGAGCTGCTCGAGCGCGGCTTGGCCATCATCGGCGAGTGCTTCGACGAGCTGACCTGATCCGACCTGACGCGCCGGCATTCGTGGCGGATGTCAGGCGCGCCGCAACCCTGACCCCTCGGGTACAATGCGCGGCATCTTGCCGTGCTACCCGAGGTCGTCATGCAGCCGTTCGCTATCGCCCCTTCGATTCTTTCCGCCAATTTCGCCCGCCTGGGCGAGGAAGTGGACAACGTGCTGGCCGCCGGCGCCGACATCGTCCATTTCGACGTGATGGACAACCACTACGTGCCCAACCTGACCATCGGCCCTATGGTCTGCTCGGCGCTGCGCAAGCATGGCGTCACTGCGCCCATCGATGTGCACCTGATGGTCAAGCCGGTGGATCGCATGATCGGCGACTTCCTCGAGGCCGGCGCGACTTACATCACCTTCCACCCGGAAGCCTCCGAGCACATCGACCGTTCGCTGCAGCTGATCAAGGCCGGCGGCGCCAAGGCCGGTCTGGTGTTCAATCCGGCGACACCGCTGGACGTGCTCAAGTACGTCATGGACAAGGTCGACATGGTCCTGCTGATGAGCGTCAACCCTGGCTTCGGCGGGCAGAAGTTCATTCCCGGCACGCTGGACAAGCTGCGCGAGGCGCGCGCCCTGATCGACGCCAGCGGGCGCGAAATTCGTCTGGAGATCGATGGCGGCGTCAATCCGAAGAACATCCGCGAGATCGCCGCAGCAGGCGCCGACACCTTTGTCGCCGGCTCGGCCATCTTCAACCAGCCGGACTACAAAGCGGTGATCGACCAGATGCGCGCCGAGCTGGCGCTGGCCCGCCCATGACTCGCCTGGAGCAACTGTTCGACGGCACGCTACCGCGGCTGGTGATGTTCGATCTGGACGGCACCCTGATGGACTCGGTACCGGACCTGGCGGCCGCGGTGGACAAGATGCTGATGCTGCTCGGCCGCCCACCGGCCGGTGTGGCCCGCGTGCGCGACTGGGTCGGCAACGGTTCGCGAGTGCTGGTGCGCCGCGCATTGGCCGGTCAGCTGGACCATGACGGTGTGGCCGACGAGCTAGCCGACGAGGCGCTGGCGCTGTTCATGCAGGCCTACGCCGGCGGCCACGAGCTGACCGCTGTCTATCCGGGGGTGCGTGAATGTCTGGACTGGCTGCGCGAGCGGGAGGTGAAGCTCGCGATCATCACCAACAAGCCGGCGCAGTTCATCGAACCGCTGCTGGAGGAGAAGGGGCTGGCTGGTTATTTCCAGTGGCTGGTCGGTGGTGACACGCTGCCTCAGCAGAAGCCTGATCCGGCGGCGTTATTGTGGGTCATGGGTGAGGCTGCGGTCGAACCGGTCGCTTCGCTGTTCGTCGGCGATTCGCGCAATGACGTCCGTGCCGCGAAAGCGGCGTCCGTTCCCTGTGTCGCGCTGACATATGGCTACAACCACGGCGATCCCATCGCTGATGAGGAGCCTGCGCTGGTGCTCGATGACCTGCGCGAGCTGGTTGCTTCGGTTTCGGGGCTGCGCTAGTGTGGCCCCTGTCCTCTGAACCCCCCCAGACGAGATCAGATCGTGGTGGTCACCCGCAAACAATGGATGAATGTCATCAAGGCCCTGGCCCGTTGGCGCTGGCGCGCCTGACATCTTCTGCCGGCTCGGCCGGTACGTTTGCAATCGACCCAATTAGCTCCCTCCGACCACGAGGCTGACATGACCCGCGAAGAATTCCTGCGTTTGGCCGCCGAAGGCCACAACCGCATTCCCCTGTCGTTCGAGACGCTCGCCGATTTCGATACGCCGCTGACGCTCTATCTCAAACTGGCCGACGCGCCCAATTCCTACCTGCTCGAATCCGTGCAGGGCGGCGAGAAGTGGGGGCGATATTCCATTATCGGCCTGCCGTGCCGCACCGTGCTCAGGGTGCACGATCATCGAATCAGCGTGACCACCGACGGCTTCGAGACCGAGGCCTGTGAGATCGAGGATCCGCTGGCCTTCGTCGAAGCCTTCCAGCAGCGCTATCGCGTGGCGCCGGTCGAAGGGTTGCCGCGGTTCAACGGTGGCCTTGTGGGCTACTTCGGTTACGACAGCGTGCGCTATGTGGAGCGCAAGCTGGCGACCTGCCCCAACCCCGATCCGCTGGGCACGCCGGATATCCTCCTGATGGTCTCCGATGCGGTAGTGGTGTTCGACAACCTCGCCGGCAAGCTGCACTGCATCGTGCTGGCCGACCCAGGGCAGCCGGACGCCTATGAGGCGGGGCAGGCGAAACTTCAGGCGCTGCGCGAAAAGCTGCGCCAGTCGATCACCCCGCGCCTGGGTCTGGACTTCGAAAAGAGCAACGGCGCCGAACCGAGCTTCCGCTCCAGTTTCAGCCGCGAGGACTATGAGCAGGCGGTCAACCGTATCAAGGACTACATCCTTGCCGGGGACTGCATGCAAGTGGTGATTTCCCAGCGCATGTCGATTCCGTTCGAGGCGGCGCCGATCGATCTTTACCGCGCGCTGCGCTGCTTCAACCCGACGCCTTATATGTACTTCTTCAACTTCGGCGACTTCCACGTTGTGGGTTCGTCGCCGGAAGTGCTGGTGCGGGTCGAGGAGGGACTGGTCACGGTCCGCCCCATCGCCGGTACCCGTCCACGCGGGGCTAACGAGGAAGCCGATCTTGCGCTGGAAAAGGACTTGCTCGGCGACGCCAAGGAGCTCGCCGAACACCTGATGCTGATCGACCTGGGCCGTAACGATGTAGGCCGCGTCGCCGAAAACGGGTCGGTGCGGCTGACCGAGAAGATGGTCATCGAGCGCTATTCCAACGTCATGCACATCGTTTCCAACGTCACCGGCCAGCTCAAGGCGCCGCTGACGGCGATGGATGCGCTTCGCGCCATCTTGCCGGCGGGCACCCTGTCCGGCGCGCCGAAGATTCGCGCCATGGAAATCATCGATGAGCTGGAGCCGGTTAAACGCGGTGTCTACGGCGGCGCCGTCGGCTATCTGGCCTGGAACGGCAACATGGATACCGCTATCGCCATCCGTACCGCAGTGATCAAGGATGGCGAACTCCACGTGCAGGCGGGCGCCGGCATCGTGGCCGATTCGCAGCCAACGCTGGAGTGGGAAGAAACGCTCAACAAACGCCGCGCCATGTTCCGCGCGGTCGCCCTGGCCGAACGCGACCAGCAGGAGAACTGATCATGCTGTTGATGCTCGATAACTACGATTCCTTCACCTACAACGTTGTGCAGTACCTGGGCGAGTTGGGCGCGAACGTCAAGGTAGTGCGCAACGACGAGCTGAGCGTGGCCCAGATCGAGGCCTTGAATCCCGAGCGCATTGTCGTTTCGCCCGGCCCATGCACGCCGAACGAGGCGGGCGTCTCGCTGGAGCTGATCCGCCATTTCGCCGGCAAGTTGCCAATTCTGGGTGTCTGCCTCGGCCATCAGAGTATCGGCCAGGCGTTTGGCGGCGACGTGGTACGTGCCCGCCAGGTCATGCATGGCAAGACCAGTCCGGTTTTTCATGAAGATACAGGTGTGTTCGCCGGCCTGAACAATCCGGTCACCGTCACCCGTTACCATTCGCTGGTGGTCAAGCTGGAAACGCTACCGGACTGTCTGGAAGTCACCGCGTGGACGCGCAACGACGACGGCAGCGTCGATGAGATTATGGGCCTGCGGCACAAGACGCTGAATGTCGAAGGGGTTCAGTTTCACCCCGAATCGATCCTGACCGAGCAGGGCCATGAGCTGTTCGCCAATTTTCTGAAGCAGACCGGAGGCGTGCGCTGATGGATATCAAGGAAGCCCTCAACCGCATAGTCGGTCAGCTGGATCTGAGCACCGATGAGATGAAGGCGGTGATGCGCCAGATCATGACCGGTCAGTGCACCGATGCGCAGATTGGCGCCTTCCTCATGGGCATGCGCATGAAGAGCGAAACCATCGATGAGATCGTCGGTGCCGTGCAGGTCATGCGGGAACTCGCTGCACCGGTCCATTTCGACACCCATCGCCTGGTGGATACATGCGGGACGGGCGGCGACGGTATGAATATCTTCAACGTCTCGACTGCTGCTGCATTTGTCGTGGCGGCTGCCGGCGGCAAGGTGGCCAAGCATGGCAACCGGGCAGTTTCCGGCAAGAGCGGAAGCGCCGACCTGCTCGAAGCGGCGGGTGTCTATCTCGATCTGAGCCCCGAGCAGGTTGCACGCAGCGTCGATGCGGTAGGTGTCGGTTTCATGTTCGCCCCAGCCCACCACGGCGCAATGAAGTTTGCCGCCGGGCCACGCCGCGAACTGGGTTTGCGCACCCTGTTCAACATCCTCGGTCCTATGTCCAACCCGGCGGGCGTCAAGCATCAGGTACTCGGCGTGTTCAGCAAGGAACTCTGCCGGCCCATGGCCGAAGTGCTCGCGCGCCTTGGTAGCGAGCACGTGCTGGTTGTTCATGCCCAGGACGGCCTGGATGAAATCAGCCTGGCGGCACCTACTTACGTAGCCGAGCTGAAAGGGGGCGAGATCAGCGAGTACCGTATCCAGCCGGAAGACTTTGGTATCAAGAGCCAGAGCCTGATTGGTCTCAGCGTGGAGGATGCGCAGGGTTCGCTGGCGCTGATTCGCGATGCACTGGGTCGCCGTAAGACTGAAAATGGTCAGAAGGCAGCCGACATGATCGTGCTTAACGCTGGTGCTGCGCTCTACGCGGCGGATGTGGCCAGCTGCCTCAAGCAGGGCGTCGAGATTGCCCATGACGCACTTCATACAGGCCTGGCACGTGACAAGCTCGAGGAGCTGGTGTCATTCACCGTAGTGTTCAAGCAGGAGCAGCCGCGATGAGCGTACCGACGATTCTGGAAAAGATCATCGCACGCAAGCACGAGGAAGTGGCTGAGCGACAGCTGCGGACTAGCCTGGGTGAGTTGGAGGTGCTGGCTGCAGGAGCCGATCCGGTACGGGGCTTCGCGCGCCGTATGCAGGAGCAGGTCGCCAGCAAGCGACCAGCAGTGATTGCCGAGGTGAAGAAGGCCTCACCCAGCAAAGGTGTGCTGCGCGCAGAGTTCCATCCGGCCGAGATTGCTCGAAGCTACGAAGCGGGTGGTGCGACATGTCTTTCCGTGTTGACCGATGTCGACTTCTTCCAGGGAGCCGATGACTATCTCAAGCAAGCCCGGGCCGCCTGTTCTCTACCAGTGATTCGCAAGGATTTCATGGTCGACCCTTACCAGGTCGTCGAGGCGCGAGCACTCGGCGCAGACTGCATCCTGTTGATCGCCGCAGCGTTGGACGATGTCCTGATGAAGGAGCTGGCAGACGTCGCTGCCACGCAAGGGCTCGATGTACTGGTGGAGGTGCATGATGGCCAGGAGCTTGAGCGCGCGCTGCGCCTGTCGACACCGCTGCTAGGTATCAACAACCGGAATCTCCATACCTTTGATGTGAGTCTGGAGACAACACTGGATCTGTTGCCGCGCATCCCGCGCGATCGCACCGTGATCACTGAAAGTGGCGTGCTCCATCGCGCCGACGTTCAGCTGATGGAGATCAATGGGGTACACGCGTTTCTGGTCGGAGAAGCCTTCATGCGGGCGGAGCAGCCGGGGCTGGAGCTTCAGCGGCTGTTCTTTCCGGGGCGCGGCAGGCCCATCACCGCAGCCGATCCAGATTGATCACCTCATGAACAAGCCGGCCCCCCAGCCGGCTCGTTCATAGGTAGGGAGTGCACGTCAGCGAGTCCCGAAGACCACCATGGTCTTGCCCTTTACGTGTACCAGCCCTTGTGCTTCGAGGCTTTTCAGCACGCGCCCGACCATCTCGCGGGAGCAGCCAACGATACGGCCGATTTCCTGCCGCGTAATCTTGATCTGCATGCCATCCGGATGAGTCATGGCGTCCGGCTGCTTGCACAGGTCGAGCAGGGTGCGCGCAACACGGCCGGTGACGTCGAGAAAGGCCAGGTCGCCCACCTTGCGGGTGGTGTTGCGCAGGCGCTCAGCCATCTGGCTGCCCAGCGCATAGAGGATGTCGGGGTCCTGCTGGGTCAGCTCGCGGAACTTCGCATAACTTACCTCGGCAACTTCGCACTCGGTCTTGGCGCGTACCCAGGCGCTGCGTTCTTTTTCGTTCCCTTCCTTTTCGAACAACCCCATCTCCCCGAAGAAGTCTCCCGAGTTGAGATAGGCAATGATCATCTCTCGTCCGTCATCATCCTCGATCAGGATGGTGACCGAACCTTTGACTATGAAGTAAAGGGTTTCAGAGCGATCACCTGCATAGATGATCGTGCTTTTGGCGGTATAGCGCCGTCGATGACAATGCGCGAGCAGTTTATCGAGGTTCTTGATCTTGGGCGTAAGTGTGATAGCGACCATGCTGAAGTCCCGGAGTTATATCCAATAAAAGGGCTTTCTTATTATTTATGACTGAGTGCAGTTGTCAGCCTTGGGGAGATTAACAGACCTGTTCGGCTAGACAATAAAACTGCGACACGAATATCAACTGCCGTAGGGCATCTTCGTCGGATTGCCAACTGCGGTGAGGCGGGGCTCTCATGTTAAGCTTCGTGCTTTTCTACCGGAGTCGACGATGAAAGCGCGCATTCAGTGGGCCGGCGAGGCGATGTTTCTCGGCGAGTCAGGAAGTGGTCACGTTGTGGTCATGGATGGCCCGCCAGAACATGGAGGGCGGAATCTAGGCGTCCGGCCGATGGAAATGCTTCTGCTTGGACTTGGTGGCTGCAGCAACTTCGATGTCGTTAGCATTCTGCGCAAGTCACGCCAACCGGTAGAGAGCTGCGAGGCTTTTCTTGAGGCTGAGCGCGCTACCGAAGACCCCAAGGTATTCACCAAGATTCATCTGCATTTTCTGGTAAAGGGGCGCGGTTTGAAGGAAGCGCAGGTCAAGCGGGCAATCGAGCTGTCTGCCGAGAAGTACTGCTCCGCCTCGATCATGCTGGGAAATGCCGGTGTCGAGATCACGCATGGCTACGAAATCGTCGAGCTAGGCTAGAAATCAGGGGGCTGCCACGTCAGGCAAGCCCTACGGCGATCATCCGTCTCAGGCATCCGCGCGCCGGCTTCGGTTGCCATCGTTAGCGCCCCGTTATCAAACGGGGCGTCTACGTTTCGGCTCAGCGGCTTCAGATCCGATAGGTGGCTTTGGTCATTACGTTGGCCATCAGGCTCATGCCGAACTTGATTGGCGCAGGAAACCGCAGCCCGCCTGCCTCCAGGGCGGCCGTAGAATGCTGAGCCTCATCCTTGCGCATCTGCTCCAGGATGGCGCGGGACTTCTCATCCGCGTCCGGGATCTGCGCGAGATGCTCATCCAGATGCTTGCAGACCTGATCTTCCGTAGCGGCGACGAATCCAAGGCTGATTCGATCGCTGATCAGGCCAGCTGATGCACCGATTCCGAACGACAGTCCATAGAACAATGGATTGAGCACACTGGTATGGCTGCCTAGCTGGTGGATGCGTTGCTCGCACCACGCCAGATGATCGATCTCCTCATCGGCCGCATGCTCCATGGCCGCCCGAACCCGGGGCAGCCGCGCCGTCAGCGCCTGCCCCTGGTATAGCGCCTGCGCACAGACCTCACCGGTGTGGTTGATGCGCATCAGCCCGGCCACATGGCGTGCTTCGCTGTCGCTCAGGTCTGTTTCGTTTTTCAAAGTTGCCGGCGTCGGTCGCTGAGGCTGCCCGCTGAACGGCAGCAGGGTCCGGAGCGCGGCGTCAGCCTGCATCAGAAGGCGATCGGCTGGTGAATATTCGCGTTGATTGGGCATGTCGCCTCCTGAAGGTATAAGAAGCCATTGGCTGGGGATTCGATTGGCGCGACTCAGCCTGGCGGCCAATGCATCTGGCGTTGGCCAAGCACATGCATATGGATGTGATAAACCGTCTGGCCGCCGAGGTCGTTGCAGTTCATGACGATGCGGAATCCCTCTTGGCAGCCCTGTTCTTCAGCGAGGCGCTGAGCAGTGAAGAGAATATGGCCGGCGAGTGCCTTGTCCTCGCTTTCGCTCAGGTCATGGAGCGTCGCGATGTGTTTCTTGGGAATAACCAGAAAATGGACAGGTGCATGAGGCGCAATGTCATTGAAGGCGATTACCTGATCGTCTTCGTATAGCTTGTGCGCGGGAATAGCCCCAGTCGCGATCTTGCAGAAGAGACAGTCCATGATGTTTCTCCGGGGGTGTGGCTCGTTTGGCAGTGTAACAGGCCGTCGGTGCCCTAGAGGTTCATGTCACCTAGCTGCGTCCGTATTACGAGCGCGCTTGGGTTCGATTCGCCTCATGCCTGGCGGGACCAGCGCTGTGCCAGATTGGCGGCCTGGCTGTGAGCTGCTCGGTACTCCTGATCGAGGCGCTCGATAAGCTCATGAGCGCTTGGCAGGTCATTAATCTCGCCGACCCCTTGGCCGGCGGACCAGACGGTTTTCCATGCCTTTGCTTCGTCGCTGACAGGCTTGAGCTTCTCGGCATGGTCCATTTGCCCCTTGCCTTGCAATCTAGCCTCGTCGAAGCCAGCTCTTTGCAGGCTTTGACGCATGAAACTGGCAGGAACGCCCGACACCGCCGCGGTATGGACGATGTCGGCAGCGCGGGCCTGAAGCAACATTTCCTTGTAATCATCGGAAGCCTGGCTTTCCTGCGTCGCAATGAAGCGCGTGCCCATGTATGCAATGTCGGCACCAAGCAGTTGCGCTGCGAATATTTCGTGTCCGTGGTTGAGGCAGCCTGACAGCAACAGGGTTTTGTCGAAGAACTGGCGAATTTCTGCGATCAGCGCGAATGGGCTCCACGTACCTGCATGCCCTCCCGCTCCAGCGGCGACTGCAATCAGGCCATCTACACCCGCTTGCGCAGCTTTTTCGGCGTGCCGGCGGGTCGTCACATCATGAAACACCAGACCTCCGTAACTATGGACCGCGTCCACCACCTCTTTCACCGCTCCAAGACTGGTGATGACGATGGGTACCCGTTGATCCACGCATATGCTCAGGTCTGCCTGCAAGCGTGGGTTGCTGTGATGAACTATGAGGTTGACCGCGTATGGTGCCGCGCTGGTTGCTGAGGAAAGTCGTGCATCGATGTCTTGCAGCCAGTCTCGAAAGCCACTGCTTTCTCGCTGATTCAACGCGGGGAAGCTGCCCACGATACCGTTGCGGCAGCAGGCGGCTACCAGGGCGGGGTTCGAGACCAGGAACATGGGAGCTGCGACCAGAGGCAGGCGCAGGCGTTGTTCAAGCAGGTTGGGCAGCGACATGGAGCCCTCCTCGATTTCAGAAAGGTTTTACGACTACCAGAATGACAATGGCGAGCAACAACAGAACCGGAAATTCGTTGAACCAACGATAGAACACGTGGCTTCGAGTATTTTCGTCTCGAGCGAAGCGTTTCAGCTGAGCGCCACACAGGTGGTGGTAGCCGATCAAAAGGACGACCAGGGCCAGCTTCGCGTGCAGCCACCCGCCCGTACTGAACAGTGCAGGGTTTAGCGCAATCATCCCAATCCCGAAAAGCAGCGTTGCGACCATCGATGGCATCATGATGCCGCGGTAGAGCTTGCGTTCCATCACTTTGAAGCGTTCGCGGCTGGGAGCGTCTTCGCTCATTGCGTGATAGACAAACAGCCTCGGAAGATAAAACAGACCGGCAAACCAGCAGACGATTGCAACGATGTGCAGGGCCTTAATCCAGAGATAGAGCATTCATTACATTCCTGGGTAGCAGAGTTGGGCTGATAGTAGAGGTATGCGAGGCCGCGCGTCACCTCAGCGGTTGGCCCTGGGCGCGAGCACCTTTATCATCGGCAATCTTTATCGTTCCACTGCAAGAGGCAGCTCATGGTCAAGGTCGGAATCGTTGGCGGTACAGGCTATACCGGGGTCGAGTTGTTGCGTTTGCTGGCTCAGCACCCTCAGGCCGAGGTGGCTGTCATTACCTCGCGCTCCGAGAACGGTGTAAGGGTGACGGACATGTACCCGAACCTGCGCGGCCACTACGACAAGCTTGCTTTCAGCGTGCCGGATACTGCGACACTCGGCTCATGTGACGTGGTTTTCTTCGCTACGCCACACGGCGTTGCGCATTCACTGGCCGCAGAGCTGCTCGCGGCGGGGACCAAGGTCATCGACCTGTCGGCAGACTTCCGCCTGCAGGATGCGCAGGAATGGGCCGAGTGGTACGGCCAGCCGCATGGCGCTCCCGAGCTGTTGCCAGAAGCCGTCTATGGCTTGCCGGAGGTCAACCGGGAACAGATCAAGGGCGCAAGGCTGATCGCTGTGCCTGGTTGCTATCCAACCGCGACTCAGCTCGGCTATCTGCCGCTGCTGGAGAACTGTCTAGCTGACACGTCGAGGCTGATTGCCGACTGCAAATCAGGCGTTAGCGGAGCTGGTCGCGCCGCCAAGATCGGCTCCTTGTTCACCGAAGCCGGGGAAAGCATGATGGCCTACGCAGTCAAAGGGCATCGTCATCTACCGGAAATAACACAAGGTTTGCGCCGCGCCGCCAATGGGAACATCGGGCTGACATTCGTCCCTCATCTCACGCCCATGATTCGAGGCATCCATGCAACGTTGTACGCGACAGTGGCGGACACGTCCGTCGACCTACAGGCGCTCTACGAGACGCGTTATGCCAACGAGCCCTTCGTCGATGTCATGCCTGCCGGTAGCCACCCGGAAACCCGTAGCGTGCGTGGCGCGAACGTTTGTCGGATCGCTGTCCACCGGCCACAGGGGGGTGACTTGGTCGTGGTCTTGTCGGTCATCGACAACCTGGTGAAAGGGGCGTCCGGTCAAGCGCTGCAGAACATGAATATTCTTTTTGACCTGGACGAACGGCTCGGTTTAGGCAACGCGGCCCTGCTGCCGTAAAGGCTGTTCGTCCTGGCTGCGGAGCCAAGAGAGCTGAGGCAGTGGGTTCGCTGATGAATAGTTGACCAATTTCGTAGGACAAGCCGATAATGCTTCGTCTACGCAGCAATGCGCGCATGCGCGCCAGGAGAATATGATGAGTGTCGAATCCTTTACGCCCACCGCTATCCAGTTCAGTCAGGGTGCTGCGAGCAAAGTGAGGACTCTCGTTGATGAAGAGGGAAACCCGCGCTTAAAACTGCGAGTCTTTGTCACGGGAGGGGGTTGCTCTGGTTTTCAGTACGGCTTCACGTTTGATGAAGATCTGGCTGAGGATGACACCATCATCGAGCGCGAGGGCGTGAGCCTCGTGGTGGACCCGATGAGTTACCAATACCTAGCTGGAGCTGAAGTTGACTATCAGGAGGGGCTGGAGGGATCTCGTTTCGTCATCAAGAACCCCAACGCTACTACCACATGCGGATGTGGTCAGTCATTCTCTATCTGACCACAGCCACAGCTGCGCTGAAGCGACGTGCCTGACGTTCGCTCACCGCGCCAGGGTTCAGGCGGGGTAGATTGCGCCCAGAATCCGAAGACCTTTGGCCCCTGTGACGCTCGGTCGGTTGGCCGGGACGCCTTCAATACAGCAGTGCGCAAGCCAGGCAAAGGCCATCGCCTCTATCCAGTCGGGCTCAATGCCATGGTTCGCAGTGCTCGACACTTGGCATCCAGGCAGTAGCTCCTGCAACCTGTTCATCAATGCGACGTTATGAGCGCCACCTCCACAGACGAGTAATTCGGCCGTTTCCGGTTGGCTGGCTAGCAACGCATCGCAAATGCTTCTGGCAGTCAGCTCGAGTAACGTCGCCTGTACATCTGCTGGCGCGACGTCAGGCAAGGGCGCTAGCTTATGCTCCAGCCACTGCAGGTTGAACAACTCTCGCCCGGTACTCTTGGGTCCTTGTCTGGTGAAAAAGCTATCGTTGAGCAGAGTACCGAGGAGCTGACCGGATACACGTCCGCTCGAAGCCCAGTCACCATTTCGATCGTAGGGTTGGCCTTGGTGCCGATTTATCCAGGCGTCGAGCAGCACATTACCCGGACCGCAGTCGAATCCGCGTACCGTCTTGCCGGGATGAAGCAAGCTAAGATTACTGAAGCCGCCTACGTTCAATACCGCTCGTGGACGTGCTGTATCGCCGAATACGGCTTCGTGGAACGCAGGTACCAACGGGGCTCCCTGCCCACCTGCCGCTACGTCACGGCGGCGGAAATCAGCAACGACAGAGATATCGGTCAGTTCCGCGATAAGCGCGGGGTTTCCGATCTGAATGGTGAAGCCACGTTGGGGCTCATGTCGCACGGTTTGCCCATGACTTCCGATGGCCCGGACGGCTGAGTTGTCTATGCCTAGCCGCCGCAGCAGCTTTTGTATACCGCAGCTGGCTAACTCCGCCCAGGCCTGTTCAGCTGTGGCTGCCCGAGCCAACTCGTCGCTTCCCGGAGAGCAAAGCGCAAGCAACTCCTGCTTCAACCGTGCAGGCATCGCTTCGTAATGCGTACCAAGCAACGACGTTCGCTTGCCTTGTTCTATGAGGGCGAAGTCGAGACCGTCAAGACTGGTGCCTGACATGACCCCGATGTATAGAGGCATTAGCGGTTCTGCATGGCTAGCATGGTGGCACGCTCTTCATCCATGCGGGCCATCAGGGGGCCGCTAAGCTGAAGAAATCGCTGCTTTTCATTCTTCGCAATGGGGTCAGCCATGGGTAGCTTTAGCCCGAGCGGGTCTACATGCACGCCGTCTACCTGAAACTCATAATGCAAATGGGGGCCGGTAGATAGACCGGTGGTGCCGATATAGCCAATTATTTGCCCTTGCTTGACCGTCGAACCGTTCCGCACTCCTTTTGCAAAGCCCTGCATATGCGCGTAGAGCGTCCGGTAACGGTTGCCATGCTGTATCACGACGGTATTCCCATAACCGCCCTTGCGGCCCGCGAGCAGAACCTTCCCATCGCCGGCGCTTTTGATCGGCGTCCCACGCGGAGCGGCATAATCGACCCCTTTGTGGGCACGAATTTTATTCAGAATTGGATGCTTGCGGCCGTTGGAAAAGCGCGAGCTGATACGCGCAAAGTCAACGGGAGTGCGGATGAACGCTTTTCGCATGCTGCTGCCGTCAGCTGTGTAGTAGCTGCTATTGCCCTGCTTGTTCGTATAGCGAACCGCAGTATACGACTTGCCTCGGTTCGTAAAGCGAGCAGCAAGGATATTGCCGGTTCCAACGCGCTCGCCCCCAATCATCTTTTCCTCATAGACCACTTCGAAAGTATCGCCTTTGCGAATGTCCATGGCGAAATCGATGTCATAGCCGAAAACGTTGGCTAGATCCATCGTAAGATTATGGCTTAGGCCGGCACGCTTGGCTGCGAGGAACAGACTGCTATCAATACGGCCATAAGCGTAGGCGTTATGAACGTCTGGCTTGATCTGCTCCTTCTTGAACACATAACCAGAGTCGGACCTCTCCAGCTGTATGCTTTCCAGTTTGTTCAGCGGGCTCCGCAACTTCTCGAGCTCTCCTCGCTCGTTCAATTGAAACTCGAGTCGTTGACCAACGTTGAGCCGCGCCAGCTGCTTGGCCCCCTTGCTGCTCGCCAGGACCTCGTGGACGGTTGATTGCGGAAGGCCCACCTTGGCAAACACGGTCGATAAGGTATCACCGTTGGCGACAATCACTTCCTTGAGCGGAGACTCGATCTCCGTCATGGCTTCGTTGGTCTCCGTGGGGACGTCGAGCTCTGTAGCTTCAGCTTCGTCCTGATTCAACATGGGCTCTGCGAAAGGCGCTTGCGTGGAAGGCGAAAGAGAGGCGATGTCAACAGGGGCCAGTTCAGCCGGGGTGTCTAACTTGAGGTCAAGATAAGTTCTCTTGGCCTCGACTTCGCGGGATGGAAAGACAAGGAGTGCCAGGCTCAGAAGCGCAGCTACACCGCTCGCAGCCAGCAGATGGCTCTTCGGGTAGAGTGGTGCTTTCGATTTTGAATAGGTCATTAGAAGTCTGGCGATATTTTGTACAGGAAAATATCTGCCTAAAATATAACCAAAGACTCCACGAGGCAACCCTGAGGTTGCCCCGCCGCCCACTGGATCACATTCCCCGGCATTGAATTCTTCGGGGTATCTTGTAAGGTTGTCGCCCTTTTATCTTCGGTTGCGGAGCCTGCAATGAAGTCAGTTCAAGATCAGCTGTCGGTT